>CAYSNA010000004.1:0-22177 GCA_964432185.1 uncultured Cytophagia bacterium | reverse complement strand
TGACATACGGAAAACGCCAAATGTTGCCAAGTCCGATTGCCGAACCGGCCGCGGCCAGTACAAATCCAATTCGTGATCCCCAGGCATCGCGTTCTTGTGATGTGTGGTGCAAATTAGACTCCTTTATTTTCCTTTATTCACTTTATTTAGAGTTGAAACGACAACTGCATCATCAACGCGGATGATGATATACCGGCGAGCGGTTCATAATCCTTTTTTATAAAAAATGATAAATCAGGCGAGTCATCAAAATTAAAAAGATGCGCATCGACGTACGCATCGGTCATGCTGTAGAGAATGGTCGCGCCGAGCAGCCAGAAGGACAGATTTCGATTATCCAGATAAAAATAACGTTCGTCATCGGTTTCGGCTTCATTGGCCCATTGATTCAACACCACGGCATTGGCTATCAAGCCGATTTCAGCGCCGGCAATGACGACGCCCTTGAGCCATTTGCGATTATAAAATTGTCCCCATCCGGGCAGAACAATTGAGCGCACCATGGCGCCGGTGGGATTTTTACTGATCACCGTATCTTGTGCTGATTCTGTAGTTTGGGATTGGGGGAGAACATCGGGCGGTGTTTCCTGCGCGAGGGCCGGGCCACCCGCAAGGAAGAGCACGCAGAACAGGAATAGCTGCTTCCACATTCTCATCTATTCACCCAGCGCGGCAACGGCCTCAATTTCGATGAGAGCGTCTTTAGGCAAACGGCTCACCTCTACGGCTGAGCGCGCCGGCGGATTGTCGGCAAAAAACTCGGCATAGACGGCATTCATGACGGCAAAATCATTCATATCTTTTAAAAAGATGGTGATTTTGACGACCTGCGACAGCTCAACGCCCGCCTCGTTCAGGATGGCGCGAATATTCTGCAGCGCCTGACGGGTTTGCGCGGCTATATCATTGGCGACAAATTGACCTTCCGGCGTCAGACCCAACTGCCCGGCCGTAAACACGAGGCCGAGATGATCGAGCACCACCGCCTGGCTGTAGGGGCCAATGGCGGCCGGAGCGTTTTTTGTTGATAAAATGGATTTCATTCGTTCTTGAGATAATCCTGTGTGTAATATTTGCCAAATACAAACATCAATTTTTGCTGTTCGCGCGATTGATTTTCTTCAGCCTGCGCAAACATTAAATCGGTCAGGGTAAAGGATGACAGAAATTTCAGATCGGCCATTCGCAGTCGTTCCTTGTGTTCGTCCTCCATGATGACCAGCAGACGATCCAGGCGAATCTTTTTCAACGCCGCGACAAAAAAATCATCAAAATCAGTACCGGCGCCGCGGTTGATGATACTCAACACCTTGAAAAAGTTCATACGATCGCGATACGGCCGCTGCGACGTGAGCGCATCAAAGACGTCGCAGACCGCGAGAATTTTTGACAGCTTTGGGATTTCTTTATCTTTCAAACCATCCGGATAGCCGGTGCCGTCAAGTTTTTCATGGTGCGCGCCGGCGATTTTCGGCACGTCCTTGAGAGTTCTGGAAAAATTAATTTTTTCCAAAATCCGCCGCGTGTATTTGGGATGGCTCTGGATATGTTCAAACTCTTCCGGCGTCAATCGGCCCTTTTTGGTCAGCACGGCTTCGCGTACGGCGATTTTGCCATAATCGTGCAGCAGCGCTGAGGTGCGCAGAATCTCGCGCTCCGAATCCGTGAGTTTGACGACCTGAGCAATTTCATCCGCATACATGGCGATGCGTTTGGAATGGCCGGCGGTCATCGGATCGCGCGCATCGATCGTTGTCGCCAGCGTTTCAATAAAGCTGTCGAATGTCTTTTTCTGTTCTTCGTAAAGTTGCGCATTTTCAATCTGTCCGGCGGAAATGGCGCCGATGGCATCGAGCAGCTCTTCATCATCGTTGGTGAAAGGACCGCCGAATTTGTTCAGCGCCTGGAACACGCCGATGATCTCGCGCATTTTGTTGCGCATCGGGATCGTTAAAATATTGCGCGTCCGGTAGCCGGTCTGCTTGTCAATATTGGGATTAAAACGAAAATCCGCATAAGCATCCGGGATATTCAACGTTTCGCCCGTTGTGGCCACATAGCCGGCGATGCCCAAATGGCTGGGAAAACGAATTTCATCCTCGCCATGCGCCACGCGCGCCCACAGCTCCTGGTTCTCATCATCCATAATAAAGACCGAGCAGCGATCGCAGTTGAGAACATTTTTGACCTCATCCATGATGCGGAAGAGCAAACGATCAATCGTCAACTCGCGGGTGATATTGCGCGTTACGTTAAACAGCAGCCGCAGCCGTTCATGCTGCTTGCGATACTGCTCCAGATCCTGCAGCAGATCTTTGTAGGCTTTTTCACTTATTGGTGCATTAATCATAGCCACGTCTATTTTTTTACTTCCTTAAAATCGATATCGACAACGTCATCATCCGACAAATCGAGCGATTGTTTTTTCGCCTCGCCCTTTACTGTTGTTTTATTTTCGGATGGAGATTTGAACAAGCCGCCCACAACTTTTGTTGCCAGGTAAAATGCCAATCCAAGTAGAATATATCTCATCATGATAAAATGCCTTTTCAGCAGAATAAACTAGCCGACCGGCGAATAGTATTCGATGCCGGAATGCGACCGCATGATTTGGTGCATCAAGTCGTTGAAATCATCGCGGTTATTGACAAAATCAATTTCCGTCGAATTGATCACCAGCAGCGGCGTGTCGTTATAATGAAAAAAGAATCGATTGTACGCTTCGTTGAGAGATTTAATGTATTCGACCGACATGTTCTTTTCATAACTGCGGCCGCGTTTGCGAATATTGGCCATGAGCCGCTCTGAGGACGACTGTAAATAGACGACCAGATCGGGCTTGGGGATGTCGCGCTCAAGCATTGAGGCGACGCGGTCGTACAGGTAAAGCTCGCGATCTTCAAGATTGAGATGGGCGAAAATGCGGTCTTTGGCAAAAAGGTAATCGGCCACGGTGTAATCATGGAAAAGGTCGGTTTGAAAGCTTTCCTGTTGTTGGCGGTACCGGCTCAACAGGAAGAAAAGTTGGGTTTGAAAGGCAAAGCGCTTGGGATCGCGATAAAAATCCTGCAAAAACGGATTTTCTTCCGGCTGTTCAAAGACCATCTGTGCATTCAGTTCTTCGGCAATCATTTTGGTCAGGCTGGTTTTGCCCGCCCCGATAACTCCTTCAATGCACATATATTTTGGTTCAGCCACGTTCAAACCTCAAATATTTTATTTTCAACATCGGCGGATGTTTTAATCAATCGAATTCGACTAGTGTCGGACGTTTCAGCCAACAGGTCTTTGACGCTTTTGCCGAGACCGGGCACAACAACGTCGGCTGCAATATCGGCAAGAGGTTTCAGCACAAATCGTCTATGGGACAGCTCCGGATGCGGAATGATCAAATCGCTGGTGTTGATCATCCGGTCCTCATACAGCAGTATATCAAGATCGATTGTCCGTGGACCCCAGCGAATATCGCGCGTGCGTCCAAGATTGTGCTCCACACGCTGCACAAAAAGCAATAGTTCGATCGGCGTTAAATGTGTCGATATTTTGGCAACGCCGTTGAGAAAATCAGCCTGCGCTTTAAAGCCGACCGGTTCGGTTTCGTAAATATTGGAAACGTTGTCAATTCGCGCAGATTCATGTCGATGAATCTGCAACAGCGCATTTAAAAGCGTTTCAAGCCGGTCGCCCACATTTGAGCCAATACTGATGTAAACGATAGCCGGATCAGCCACGCTCGCGTGTAATTTCAATTTGAGTACCGTTGGTCAAACCGCCAAGCGGCGCAACCGGTTTGCGCACTTTGACCGTCACTTTTTGCACCTGCTGGTAGTTTAGCATCGCGTCCGCCACCTTTTGGCTCAACGTTTCGATCAGATAAAAACGCTGCGTCAGCACAATGTGGTTAATATCCTTGTACACTCGCCGAACATCAACGGTATCGCTCAGATGATCCGTGGCCGCCGCTTTTGTTGTATCAAGAAACAAATCAACGTCCACATCGAAACGCTGCCCGAACTCGATTTCGTGCTCTTCCAAACCGTGGTGGGCATGAAAGGTCATGCCAAGAATCGACAGGCGGTCAAGCGCCATTTGACCAGCGTCCTCCAGTTAAAGTGGAATCAATATATTAAAATAACGTGCTATAGTCAAGACAAATTCCCCCTCCCGCACAGCGTCAAGCCGACATTAAACCGTTAAAATTTAAACAGATAGAGCGCCGACAACTCATACCCTTCGGTTACCTGATGGGTGACGCAACCGCGCCCATATGCGGCGGCCGCCTCCAGCAGGTGGCCGGTTTCTCAAGAAGGGACTTTTCAAAAGTGTTTTACAGGTAACGCCGGCGCGAAAATTCGGCCCGGTCTTTGCTAACAGGCGGCCATATATCGAGCTGCCGCTTGTGCACCCACAGAAAATCCACTCACGCAGCGTTTTCAAATTTCAGTATTTTAAAAATTGGTTTACAAGAGGAATTTTTGTGATTTTAACGCGCATCCGATACATCTTTATACTCGTGCTGTTTTTATTGGCGGTCAGCTATTCTGAAAAAGAACGCGTCGTCTTTGATGTTTTGCATAAACCGCTCGAACCATTCGCCGGCGTTCAGTATGAAGCTCTTCCGGTTGAGGCTTCCTATTCCTTTTTACCGAAATCGAGTCTGTCCGAGCCTGTACATACGATTGACGCGAATTTTAGCACTGGCCGTCAACTCGTCGGTAAAGTCAATCTCTTGCTGTCATCCGATGTTCAATTGACAAACGAAACGCGAGCAACCGTTATTCTCCTTGATGAAGGAAAAGAAGTTGTCGCCGCCGCCACATTAATCACAAAAACCGGTGAGGTGGAACTGGTTTTTGATGGCCACTTTGCCGAGTCGGCGCGCATTGAGATTACCGGTGTCGAAAAAAATCCGATAACCGATTTCACCATTTCCTCCATCGTGCTCAGCAGTAACACGCGCATCATGCTGCTCGGCGATTCGATCACCGAGGCGCATTACGATTCGACGGGCACCATCACCGAGGGTTATCGCCACCGGCTTTACAACCGGCTGTCGCAATCTTACAATATTGATTTTGTCGGCACCTCCGGCGATGCCCCGTACGAGGCGCACTGCGACGGCGGCAAGCGCATCAGCGCCTTTTATCAAGGCGGTTCCATGGATGTACGCGGACCGATGAACACGCACCATCCGCATATTGTCGGCATACATCTCGGCACCAATGATATTAACAACGATGAGAATCCGGTCGAGACCGCCGAACACATGCGCAAACTCGTCAATTACCTGCTCGAATGGCGTTACGATTCCAGCGGCCGTATACTGGATGAGGCCATTCGTCTGGAGCACATTGTGGTCTCGCTGATCATACCGGCCAAATATGATGACGAGCTGAGCATTGAAACCAATCGCTACATCGCCCTGGTTGTGGATGATTTTATATCCGGGCGTGAAACCGGCCGGCCGGAACCAGTGTACGCGGTCGATTTTTTCAGCCGTTTCCGCGAATGGCCGCCCTCCGATGCCAACAGTTGGTACAGCTTGATGTGGGATCGGCTGCACCCTGACAACTCGGGCCACGAACTTATGGCCTCCACCTATTTTGAAAAATTTGATGAAATCCTCTCCGGACAACCGGATCGCAGATGGTTTTCTGATGTCAGTTTTCTAGCCAATATCATCGGCACTGATTACCAGTACAATGACAACAATACAACCGATTTTTTCAACCACGCTTTCGCTGTGGCGGATATCAACAATGATGGCATTGATGATCTGTATTCTACGCGCTCGGATTACGGCAACAATACCGCGCACGACAACTTTTACATGGGCAACGCCAGCTTGCCGTATTCGGATCGAACCGATGATTTTGACCTTGAAGATCCCGGCGGCAGCCGCGGCGCCGTTTTTGTCGATATTGACAACGACGGCGACTTTGACTTGTTCAACGGCAATTCACCCGGCCCCAATAAAATCTACGAAAATCTCAACGGCGTCGATTTTCGGCTCGCCTCTGCCGGCATGTCCAACATCAATGCCACCACCACCGGCGTGGCGGTCTTTGATGCGGAGAACGATGGCGATATGGATGTGCTGGCGGTTAATTCCAAGGGCGTGAACGAATTTTATCTAAATAATGGCACGGGTTATTTTTCCTCAACGGAAAGCGCGCTTGGCGATATTGGCGGCTCAAATTATTCCAGTTATGCCGTTGCGCCGGCGGATTTTGATCTTGACGGCGACACCGACATCTACATTACTTATAAAGATGCGACGAACAAGTTGTTCATCAATAATGGAAACGGCACGTTTACGGATCGGACGTCTGCGGCGGGCCTGACTTTTGTCGGGCGCTCGAACGGCGCCTCGTGGAGCGATCTTGATCTCGACGGCGACCTCGATCTCGTCGTCACACAATCGCGTGCCGATGATAATGACACTCGCACCCTCCTTTTGTACGAAAATGAGAGCGACGGTACGTTCACCAATGTGTCGTCACAATTTAACATTCCTGTTGACGGTTTTACGACGATCCTCGCCGATTTGAACAATGACGGTTTTGATGATCTCATCACCACATTTGAAAAAGAAAAAGCCGTGTTGTGGGAAAACCACGGCAACTGGCACTTTGAAAAGGTTAGCAATACCGGCGCCGAAATCAACGGCGGCGACATCCGCGGCGGCGCGGTTTTTGACTATGACAACGACGGCGATGTCGATATCGCTTTTGCCCGCTCGGATATGCTCAACGTTCTGCTGCAAAATAATTATGCTGAAGGATACAACTACCTTCACGTTTACGCATTGGGACCGGCCGGCAATGCGGGCGGTTTTGGCACAAAAGTGTGGTTGTATGAAAGCGGCCATACCAACGACAACAACTATCTCCTCGGTTTTCGCGAAATTGTCTCGGCCAGCGGGCATATGTCGCAGTCGTCACCGACTTTGCATTTTGGCTTGGGCCTTCACACCACCG
Source organism: uncultured Cytophagia bacterium (assembly GCA_964432185.1). Taxonomy (GTDB): domain Bacteria; phylum Zhuqueibacterota; class Zhuqueibacteria; order Residuimicrobiales; family Krinioviventaceae; genus Kriniovivens. The sequence goes on along the minus strand of CAYSNA010000004.1, from coordinate 15,197 downwards.
TTGATCTTGTCGCGCACTTTATCGACGGCTCATCGCTGATCCAAAAAAATATCGCAGCCAATCAAACAATTCTAATTGAACCTACGGGCGAGATCATCATTGGTGATCCGGCTCAGATCGAATATGTGAGTGGCGACAACCAAACGGGCACGGTTGGCACGCAACTTTCGCAGCCGCTAAAGGTTCGCGTGACCGATGAGAATGGCCACGGCGTGCCGAATGTTTTTGTCGACTTTAGCGTCGCCCAGGGTGATGCCGATCTTTTTATCCTCGGTGAAAACGTCACCGATTCTCTTGGCCTCGCACAGCGATTTCTGCAGCTCGGCCATCAGGCCGGAGAAATTATTGTGGAGGCGACTCTCGAATTTGATGGCCAACTCTTGCCGGATAGTCCGATTCGTATTCACGCCAGATCCCTTGCCGGCCAAGCCGTGCGACTGCACAAAACTTCTGGCGATGGACAATCTGGTAAACCGGGTGTCGAGCTGAACGCTCCGCTGGTTGTCACTTTATTTGATGCGTTTGACAATCCGACCCCGGACGTTCAGGTTACATTTTCTTCATTGTCCGGTTTGCTGACGCCGTTGTCGCCCATTTCATCAGATGGAAATGGACGCGCTGCCGTTCGTTTTACTCCTGATGAATCCTCAAGCCGCCAGCAGGTGCAGGCCGAAGCGGCGGGATTAACGCCGGTGACATTTACGACATATGTCTCCGGTATCGCTGAAAAAATGCTCGTACTCTCCACTAAAACGGTCAGCGGTCGTGTGATGTCCCCCGTGGCGGATCCGATCCGCGTGAAGATTTTGGCCGATTCGACAACCAACGAACCGGCCGCCAATTATGCGGTGACCTTTTCAACGTTCACTGCCGGAGGCCGACTATCAACAAGCACGAACTTTAGCAACACCGACAGTATTCTTGTCGTGCACACCGATGGGCAGGGACTGTCGCAGGTCTACTGGCGCCTTGGCGAAAAAAGCGGCACGCAAAATTTAAAAATTGAGGCCGGCGACATCTCAAATTCGCCCGAATGGATTACCGCCACTGCATCAGCCGCGTCGCCCGCGTTGTTGTTACTGGTGGATGGAAACGAACAGAACGGCCCCATCGGTGAGCCGCTCAAAAAGCCGTTTCGTGTGCGCGTCACCGATTCGTACGGCAATCCAATTGAAAACATTTCGGTCAAATTCACCTCTACATCGAATGGCTCATTTGACGGCTCCGCGCTTTTGACCATGAACACAAACAGCGCCGGCGAGGCCACTGCCGTTTATACCCTCGGCACCAACGCCGGCTATCAAAAAGTCGCGACTGCTGAAGCCCGCCAAAACGGCCAGCTCATCGGTTCCCGCATTGATTTTTACGCCACCGCAACCGGCGGCGCCGCCAAGAATTCTGCTATCCACAGCGGCAATGATCAAACGGGCATCGTCGATACCGAGGCGCCCGAACCATTGACCATCCGGATCACCGATAAATTTGGCAACCCGGTTCCCGGATTTCCGGTAACATTTTCCTCGTTAGCCGATGGCCTGGTGAATGGCCAGGAAAGCGCCACCATTCAAACAAACACGAGCGGTCTGGCATCGATCACCTACACGCTCGGGAAAATAGCCGGCGATCAACACATAGAAGCCCTGTGTCCCGGATTGACGCCGGCACGGCAGGAGTTTGTTATTCACGCGCTTGCGGCCTATCCGACAAAAATCAGCGAGGTGTCGGGCAATTTTCAAACCGGCGCAACCAACACCACATTGCCAGATTCGTTGGTGGTGCGCGTGACGGACCGCTACGGCAACACGGTTCCGGAGCATCCTGTTATTTTCACCGTCACCAGCAAACCCGGCACACTTTCAGGCACGAAATCCCAAACCGTGCAAACGGATAAATTTGGACTTTCCCGCGTGCTGCTCACCCTGGGTGATGAACTCGGCGAGTCAAATCACATCGTTGAGGCAAGCAGCGCCAACAATAATTCTCCGCTCAAAAACAGTCCGATCACTTTTTACGCCTCGGCGCGGGTTGGTACGCCGCATAAACTCGTCGCGGTGTCAAATATGACAAATCTCGTCGGCGCCGCTGAACAAGTGCTGCCGGAACCGATTGTCGTCAAAATTGTTGATAACGACCAGCAGCCCATCGCCGGCTTTGTCGTCAAATTTCATGTCATCGCCGGATTTGGCCACATCCAGGAAAGTGGCCAAACAACCTATGAGGTGACAACCAATGGCGATGGTCAGGCGTCGATTCACTGGGTGCTCGGCCAACTGGGGGTGACGCAAAAATTGTGGATTTTGGCGGCGCATAATGGCGACCAGTTGATCAACTCCCCCATGACGGTGGAAGCGACAGCCGTTGCAGCCACTCCGCACGAGCTGAAGATCGTTTCCGGCAACAATCAATCCGGAAGCCGCCACACAACCTTGAGCGATCCGCTTGTTGTGCGCGTGCTCGATACCTACGGCGAACCGGTTGCCAATCACACCGTACTCTTTCTGGTGTCGCAGGGTGATGGTTTTTTTGTACAAACCGGATCAACAACCGTCACGACCAAAACGGACCAAAATGGTCAAGCGAACGTTCAGTTTGCACTCGGAGACGACGTTGGGCAACAAGCCTATATCATTGTCGCGCGCGCTTTTAATAATAGCGGCACCGAGTTGCAGCATTCGCCGGCGACATTTTACGTACACGGTATCACGCGCGAGTTGCGGATTATTTCCGGCGATGGCCAATCGCAGCCGGTTACGACCAGTTTGCCCAAAGCGCTGCGCGTTCGATTGGTGGATGAAAATCAACATGGTATCGAAAACCAAACGGTTGAATTTAACGTGTTGTCCGGCGACCTAAAATTTTCCGGATCCGCCACACAGCACACAAACGCGGACGGCTATACGCAAATCAGCGCTCAGTTCGGCACCCAAGCCGGTCGGATCAACGTTGAAGCCAGTGCTCCCGCGTTTGAATCGCGCGTAACTTTTACACTTACCGCATTGCCCGGCGCTCCATCGTTGTTGAAAAAAATTAGTGGCGACGAGCAGGTCGGCGTCACGCACCACAAATTGAATCAAAAAATCAATGTGCAGTTGATGGATGAATACGGCAACGGCATTTCCGGACAGGTCGTTCAATTTGAGATGCCGCAGGGACATGGTTTTGTCTCACCGTCCGATCACAGCCAAACGGATTCAAGCGGCCAGGTTCTTATGGATTGGTTTCTTGGCTCCGTGACGCCGCAGCAGTATCTGTTTGTCAAGAACAGTCATTTGAATAAAACGCTCACGTTCACCGCAAATGCCTTTGCGAATCAGGCGCCGACGATTTCAGTGGCCGACAGTTTTAGCACCAGCGAAAACGCCGAATTAACGTTTCGCCTGCGCGTGAGTGATGCAGAAAATGATTCGATTCATCTGTCATCGCCGAATGTACCGGCAGGAGCGGATTTCGATTCGCAGACACACCAGTTCACATGGACACCCAACTTTACCCAAGCCGGCCGACATTGGATCATTTTCAAAGCCACCGATGAATTTGGCGCGGCAACCATAAAAACCGTGCACATCCGCGTAAAAAACGCCAATCGCGCGCCAATTATTGCCGAGGAGTTGTGCCGCCCGCAGAATCGGGAGCTCGGCGCCATACGAATTCCAGACATGATCGATTTTCATGTGCAGGCGAGTGATCCGGATGGCGATCTGTTATTTTATCTCTGGCGCGTTAACGGGGTGAATGAGGGATCGTCCGAGGAATATCAACTCAATACGCAGCTCTGGGGCGCCGCAGACGTGCAGGTTGAGGCGCTGGTCTTTGACCGTCAGGACACCTCGAGAACCTCATGGACGCTGAAACTTGTCACCTCCGTTGAGCTGAATGCGTTTGCCGCGAGCTTCGACGCCTATACCGGCGTCAGGTTGGAATGGGACACGCGTCATGAATGGGATAATAGCGGTTTTTATGTCCTGCGTTCCGAGGCGAGAAATGGCCGTTTTTTACCGATTGGCCATTTTATCGAAAGCAATCCTCTAGGGCAATACCGTTTTATTGATGACGATGTCGAATCGGGTCTCACCTATTTTTATCGTTTGCAGGACGTCCAGAGAAACGGCGCTACAAATGAAAGCGACATCATCACCTTTTCGCCGCCGGTGCCGGAGAGTTTTTCGCTGCATCAGAACTATCCCAATCCGTTCAATCCATCAACGACGATTCGATTTGATGTGGCCAGGCGATCATTTGTCTCCTTGACTGTTTATGATATTCTCGGACGACAGGTTCGCAGGCTCATCCACAACGAGCTCAAACCGGGATTTCATAATATTGAATGGGATGGGGTGAATGATTATGGTGAGCTGGTCGCGTCGGGTGTGTATCATGCAGTGCTGGATACAGAGGCGGGACGGTTTGTCAAAAAGATGGCGGTGGTTCGTTAGCCGTTCCTTGCCTCGCGAAAGCAAGGCGTCCGGCGGTTTTTCCGACCCAAGTAGAACTTGGGTCGGAAATATCTAAAATTCTATACGAGGATGACGCGGACTTTATTCTCCGTGTCAAACAAACTCGCGGCGATAAAATTTGAGTCCAGCGCTTTTCCATTCAACTCCAGTTTAGCCACGCCTTTTTCCACATGTTCCGGATTCAAGACCTCGATCTCAAAAAGACACCCTCTAAATTTCCGCGTTGCAGCAAAGCCGTCCCAGACCGATGGGATGCACGGATCAATCGTCAAGCCGTCGTATTCCGGGCGAATGCCGAGGATGTATTGCGAAATCGCATAATAGGTCCACGTGGCGGAGCCGCTGAGCCACGGGATGCGCGAGGCGCCGTGTTTGGGGCTGTATTTCGCGTGCGTGGATTGACAGACCACATACGGCTCGATCTCACGAATCTCGGCTTTGGTGTTGTACGCCGCCGGCAAGTAGGCGCGCAGATACTCGTACGCCTGATTGCCGTGCCCAAGCATGGCTTCGGCCATCACCGCCCAGCCTTGCGTATGCACAAAAATGCCGCCGTTTTCTTTCAGTCCCGGATTCATGAACGATGCGCGCACGATGTTATGATCCGTTTTGGTATATGGCGGATCACACACGGCGATGCCGTACTCGGTGGCGAGACGATCCTTAACATTCTTCATCGCCAGTGTAGCCTGCTCCGGTGGGGCCGCACCGCTGATCACCGACCAGGCATTGGGATTCAAAAAGATTTGGCCTTCCGGACTATCCTTCGATCCGAACTTCATACCATCATAACGATAGCCGCGCAAAAACCACTCGCCATCCCAGGCATGTTCCTGGATATTTTTATCGAGTTCGTGCAAAATTGGTGTCGCCCACTCTTCTTCCTTTTTATTGTTTAAAAGTTGGGCAATGTCGATGTAGGTTTTTAACGCCAGGCGCAATTGCATGGTGACAAAAACCGTTTCGCCGTTATGGCCGAATCGCAGGCAATCATTCCAGTCCGCTGCCAAACCGCAGGGCAAACCGTGCGCGCCGGAACGATCCAGATTAAATTGAATGGCGCGTTTCAAATGCGCAAAAACCGTGTCCTCACCTTTATCCGCATAGGGCAACACTTTGTAGTAAAAATCGAGATCACCCGTTTCTTTGACGTAGGCCGGGATGGCGTTGAACAGCCACATACAGTCATCGGAGCGGTATTCCTCTTCCGCCGGTAACTTTTCGTGTCCGGGATTATGACTGATCGGCAACACCACCGGCAAAGCGCCGCCGGTGGAAACCTGCCCGGTGATCATCAACTCCAGGCGCTCGCGCGCCTCGGCGGGGATACTATGCAAAACGCCAAGAAAATCCTGCACCGTGTCGCGGTAGCCGAGGCCATCGCGATCAATTCCGGAGTAAATCAAACTGGCCGCGCGCGACCACATAAAAGTGATGAGCGCATTATAAATGCCCCAGGTGTTGATGGTGCTGTTGAGTTCGCCATCAGGAGTTTGTGCGGTTAGACCTTCAAGGCGTTCGTGCCAATAGTTCTTTACTTTTTGTAATTCAGTATCCGCTCTGGATAAATCGGAAAATTCGGCAACCGCCTGTTTGCCTTCAATAGCCGCCTGGCCGATGCCCATAATGACGAGAAATTCTTTCGAGTCGCCGGGAGCCAGTTCAATATCCGTTTGCAGGGATGCGCAGGGATTATCGCCATAGCCAAGCGAACCGGAACACTGTCCCCTTTCAACGGCAATTGGATTGGCATAGGTGCGGTACGGCCCGAGAAAAGCTTCGCGATCCGTATCATAGCCGGTTACTTCGGCGCCGACCAGCGCCTGAAAGGTGTGGCGCCCCTGATCCTTCTCCTTAAAATTTTCCGGCATGGCCGGAAGATGCACGTTCGTGCCGTGATCGATGATGCCGTCGATCACCTTCATCTGCGCGGTGTATTGTACATATTGAATATTGAGCAGATCGTCGATGGCGTTCCATGTGCCGACAAGCTCGGTGTAGGTAAATGCGCTCAAACTTCGCTTTTTGTCACTCGTGTTGGTGAGGCGAACGTGCCACACCTCGAACAATTTCCCGGGCGGCACAAAATAGGTCACCTCGGATTCGATGCCGGCATAGTCGGAGGTGATAATCGTGTATCCGGTTCCATGTCGACAGGTGGATTTGAAAGAATCGAGCGGTTTGCCTACCGGTTGCCACGAGGCGCTCCAAAAATCCTTTGAATCCTGATCGTGAAGATAGATATAACGCCCCGGCTGATCCATGGGAATGGAGTTGAAGCGCATGCGCAAAATGCGCCCCATGCCGCCGGATTTATAAAAGCTGTAACCGCCCGCATTGTTGGTGATGATAGCGCCGTATTCCGTGGAGCCGAGATAATTGCTCCACGATTTCGGCGTGTCCGGGCGCGTGATGATGTATTCTTTGTTATTGTCGTCAAAGTGTCCGTATTGCATGGTGATGGCTATCCTTCTCATCGTTAAATTGATCCGAGATCGCTGATTTTCAATTTTTTATCTGAAATCAAATGATTTGCGATTGCAGATTAAAGAACTCGGATCTCAAATTTATTTTAAAAAGACCATAGTGCGCGTCTCAACAAACGATCCGGCGTGCAGACGATACAGATAGACGCCGCTGGCCACTGTTTGTCCATTGTGATCGGTGCCGTCCCAGACAATGACATGCTGTCCCGGCGATTGTACTTGATCGATCAATGTTTTAATCCGTTTGCCGGTGATATCATAAACGTCAATCGAGGTATGAGTCGTTTTCGGCACAGAAAATTCAATGGTCGTTTGCGGATTGAAGGGATTTGGATAACTGGCGAACAATTTAAAATCCGAGACCACATTGCGCTTGTCCACTTTTGCCGCGATGTCAATCAACTCCCGCGCCGCCTGGAATTTGTGATTGCGATCCGGGACATTGATATCATCGGTCAGGCCCCAGCAGCCATAGCGGTTGTAATCGCTGCTGAGAGTAAATTGCGCGGCCACGTTGCCGCCGAGCTGAAAAAACGCATCATCAATATTGTATTTGAACACCGCGGCCATACCTTCGTCGCGTTCGGCCAGAATCCGATTTGCCACATTCGTCGTGCTGCCGCCGCCGTGATCCGGGCCGCCTTCGTAGGAACAAAATCCGCCAACTAATCCAAGCTCTTTGGCCTTGGCGATCCATTGCTTTCGTCCAGCCTGATTGCCGCCTGGCTCGTTCATTTGCTTGGTAATGCTGGTGCGGCAATCATTGAGAATTTTCTCAACGCTCTCCCCGGCATCGGCGCCGCCGCCGTAATACGTCTGGCAGGCCAGCGCGTAAATATACTGGTTCGGCTCGCCAAATTCTTTTTTAACATAATCGATCATCGGCTGTACCCACCATTTGAGCATGGGCGAGTGGCTGCACAGGATGACGCGCACTTTGGTATTGAGAGAACCTTCGCCATAGACGCTCGCAAAAATCTGCGCCAACTCGACGGTTCGGCGAGCATGGTTTTCGCGCTCGCCAATGCCCAGCGCTTCAGCCTGCGCTTTGCTGTATTGCGTCTGTTCAAAACCGGGCGCGGTATTCCATACTTCGTTGCTGCTTTCCACCCAGACGTTCAATTCGGGTTTCAGATGGTCCTTGAACATGGTCGCGAGCTGCGTCACATAATCCGTAGTGGCGGACACCGGTACGTTGATCCACGCATCCGTATTGGTGACATTGGCCATTTCGATGACGTATTCCCACGCCGCGCCGCCGGGCTTGCCAATGGCGTCAATGCCGACTTGCGAGGCGTCGGTGGTCAACTTGCGATCTGCCCACTCGATCACGCCGGGATAATCCGGTTCGGATCCATTTGTGCCGGTGAACGGCATAAAACGGATAACCGCAAATTGTGGAGTTGTCAACGCATTGATCAAGGCGTCCGTAAAAATCTGTTCCGTATCGTGGTCATACCCGGGACGAATCATTTTGAAATCCGTGAATCCCGAGCCGGTTGCGTCGCTTGCGGTTCGCTGCGTTTGGCGAAAGGCAATAGCAAAAAAACCATAACCGTCGCCGTTTTCCTCGGGCAATACAGCTTCAAAAGTCGACATATTGGTTGCCGGGTCATATTTATAATTGCGAATGGTAACCTGACTCGTCCCCTGGACGGACGCCTTGCCCTGAAATGAACAGGTATAAACACCACCCCAATTCACCCGATAGTTCTCCGGGTCATCAATTTGACTTGACCATTCGGCGACCGGGCGCGCATCAATGAGCAGCATCGCGTCAACGTTCGGCCAACCGCGTTCATCAAAATCAACAGTCGATAACGACGACCAGTTGGATGGATTGAGCCAGCGATGATTCTCTTTGATGACATCAACAAAAGTGCCGCCGGCTTCCGGCAGACTCACATTGACGCCAAGACCGGCAGCGCTGACCAATGTGCAGATCGACAAAATAAAGAAAAGGATGTAGCTGATTTTCATGATGTGTCCTTTATTCTTGGATTCACTGATAAAAATTCCGAGATCAGAGTTCATAAATCTGCAATCTTAAATTTATTGATCTATGATTGGAAATTCGCGATCTCGGAACTAAAAATTTATTCCTCTGAATAAAACCGCGCCTTGTGCGTTTCGGCCAGGCCAATTAATTTTTCCGCCACATCCGGATGTGTTTCAATCACATTGGTCGTTTCATACGGATCGTTTTCCATATCAAACAGCGACAGCTCGATGTTCTCCTGCCGATAGAGACCGGCTTCTCCATTCATGCCCGGCCTGACCAGCGTGCGATACTCGTGCGGCAGATGCAGTTTCCATTTGCCGTCGCCGCTGATGATGCCTTCGAATCGGCTGCCCGTGGAAAAAGGATAATACACTTGTGGATTTTGTGCGCCTTTTTTGTCCGTGATGAGATCCCACACATTGGCGCCATCAATCTCGTTTTCCGGCAACGCGGCACCGGTGACGGCGCACACCGTCGGCAAAATATCAATGGAGCAAAACGTTTTTGTTGATGTGGATGCCACTTTGATTTTGCCGGGATATTTAATAATACAGGCCGAACGCGTACCGCCGTCAAAGCTGGTGCCCTTGGCTTCGCGGAACGGTGTGATGCCGGCGTGGTTGCCGTAGCTGATCCACGGACCGTTATCCGATGTCAAGATGACCATCGTATTGTCCTCAAGACCATTGTCTTTGAGCGCTCCAACAATTTGTCCCACGGACCAGTCGATTTCCATCATCACATCGCCATACAAACCGGCGCGGGATTTTCCGGCAAATTTGTCGCTGACGAACAGCGGCACATGCGGCATGGAATGCGGCACGTAGAGAAAGAACGGTTCGTTTTTGTGGCGCGTGATAAAATCAACCGCGTGCTCTGTATACCAGGTGGTGAGCTGCGCCTGCTCCACCGCCGTCACGCGCTCGATGGTGACACTGTCATTCTCCCAAAACCACAGCGGCCATTGTCCCCAATAGTCAGGATTTTCCGGATGAAACTCCCACATGTCGTTCGAGTACATCAAGCCGCAGGATTCATCAAAACCGCGTGCCGGTGGGCGCGTTTCCGGCTGATCACCCAGGTGCCACTTGCCAAACACCGCGGTTTTATAGCCCGCCGCTTGCAGGACCTCCCCTATAGTGGCAAATTTCGGATCGAGTCCTTTGGCTTTGGGCGGATGCGCGCCAAAGACTTTGGTGCGCCCCGGAACGCAGCCGGTCATTAACGCGGAGCGCGAAGCAGAGCAAACCGCCTGCGGCACATAAAAATTGTTGAATCGACAGCCTTCCGCGGCGAGTTGTTGCACATTCGGTGTTTCATAGGCCGGTTCGCCAAACGGACGAAAATCTCCCCAACCGGAATCATCCAAAAAAATGATGACAATATTGGGTTTTTTAATGTGTTGAGAGCAGGAAAGCGACATTAACAAAAAAATGGCAATAAACGGGAAAACAAAACGCAGTGACTTCATGGGTGGGCATCCAAGTTGTGGACTTTATAATTTGAGACGTAGTATAAAAAATTAAAAAAATTTATCAAAGGTAAAAAAGGCAAGACACTATCAACAAAAAAAGCATACACGGAGAAACTCGGAGGTAACACGGAGATTCATCGAGATTAAGAAAAAAGCTCAGTGATCCTGCGTGTCATCTTGGTGTAACTCTAATTTTTTTTCAAAATAAAAAAGGGCGACCGAAAACTCGACCGCCCTTTTTTTCAATGTATGTCAATCAATTTTTTACAACAGAGACCACACAACGGTCAAACCGGCCATCACGATAGCAACCATGCTCATCAATTTGATGAGGATGTTCAGGCTCGGACCGGAGGTGTCTTTGAAAGGATCACCAACAGTATCGCCAACAACAGCCGCTTTGTGAGCATCGGAGCCCTTGCCGCCGTGCGCGCCACTTTCGATGTATTTTTTCGCGTTATCCCATGCACCACCAGAGTTGGCCATGAAAACAGCGAGAACAAATCCGGCAGCCAAACCACCGGTCAAAAGGCCCATAACGCCTGCCACGCCAAAGATGAGACCCATGGCAATCGGCGCCGCAATGGCGAGCAGTGACGGAACCATCATTTCGCGCTGTGCGCCTTTTGTAGAAATAGCCACACAGGAGGCGTAATCCGGTTCGGTTTCGCCTTCCATGATACCTTTGATTTCGCGGAACTGACGGCGAACCTCTTCAACCATGCTGGCGGCCGCGCGGCCAACAGCGTTCATGGTCAAACCACAGAACACAAAAGCCATCATCGAACCAATGAACATGCCGAGCAAAACTTTGGGATTCATCAAGTGAACATCATACAGGTGCATAAAGTCAATGAGTTCCAATTTGTTCACCGCGTCGATGGAGTCAATCACTTTATCATTCGGGAATGTATAGGAACCGACATTTTGAACCACACGAACGATACCGATTTTCAATTCTTCAATGTAAGAAGCGAGAAGAGCAAGAGCGGTCAGCGCGGCAGAACCGATGGCAAATCCTTTACCGGTTGCCGCGGTTGTGTTGCCGAGCGAGTCGAGCGCATCGGTGCGTTTGCGAACTTCTTTGCCCAAACCGGCCATTTCAGCATTACCACCGGCGTTATCGGCAATCGGGCCGTAGGCGTCAGTCGCCAAAGTGATGCCAAGCGTGGAAAGCATACCAACAGCAGCGATACCGATACCGTAAAGACCCATGGCCATATTGTTCATGTCAAAACCGGCAGCGCAGAGGTAAGCGAAAATGGTACCCACAACGATCGTCAGAACCGGGAAGGCGGTCGAAAGCATGCCCGTGCCAAGACCGGCAATGATCACCGTCGCCGGACCGGTTTCAGCATTTTTAGCAATACCTTGTGTCGGGCTGTATGCTTCAGAGGTAAAATATTCGGTTTCTTTACCGATCAGCCACCCGGTAGCCAGACCAAACACGATGGAACCCCAAAGACCAAGATAGTTCGGGAGTTGCAGGGCCCAGAGAACGACAAGAGAGAGGACAATAATCAGGAGCGAGCTGAGATTGACACCCTTGCCGAGCGCGCCGAGAAGCTGTTTCTGGCTGGCATCTTCTTTTGTACGAACAGCAAAGATACCAACAATGGACAGGAGGGTACCAACGGCAGCAATTACCATCGGCGCAATAACGCCCTTGAATTGCATCGTTGCGCCCATACTCATAAACGCGGCAGCGCCAAGTGCGGCTGTAGCGAGAATTGAACCGGCATATGATTCGTAAAGATCAGCGCCCATACCGGCAACGTCACCGACATTGTCGCCAACATTGTCAGCAATCGTGGCAGGATTGCGCGGATCGTCTTCCGGGATACCGGCTTCAACTTTACCAACGAGGTCAGCGCCAACGTCGGCTGCTTTTGTGTAGATACCGCCGCCAACGCGGGCGAAGAGCGCCTGTGTCGAAGCACCCATGCCAAAAGTCAACATTGTAGTGGTGATAATAACGAGGTTGTGCGTGTCAGTGGCAGCCGGGTAAAAGATATTCAGAACCAGGAACCAGGCGGCAATATCCAGTAACGCCAAACCAACCACCACAAGTCCCATTACGGCGCCGGAGCGAAAAGCAACTTGCAAACCTTTGTTCAACGATTGTCTCGCGGCATTCGCTGTACGAGCGCCGGCATACGTCGCTGTCTTCATACCGAAGAAACCGGCCAGACCGGAGAAAAAACCACCGGTCAAAAATGCAAACGGCACCCATACATTCTGGACTTTCAACACATACGCCATAACGGCGAACAGTGCGGTCAGGACAATAAAGACAATGCTAACAACCTTATACTGCTGTTTCAGATAAGCCATTGCACCAACACGTACGTGCTTTGCGATTTCGGCCATCCGTTCCGTACCTTCGCTCTCGGTCATCAATTTTTTAAAAAAGATCCATGCAAATACGAGTGCCAGAACGGAAGCGACCGGGACTACCCAAAATAATCCGTTTAACATCACTTCTCCTTTACTTGATTAATTTTATTTTATGATATATTGATTGTAGCCAGAGTTCACCATAACTGCTCGATCGAGCAAGTTCCATCTTTCTATAATAATCGGAATGTGAGACGGAAGGTTTTCAGAATTCACAACTCGTCTTAGCTATGGTAGATTTTTCGAAACGGTATATAAAAAAATCTGCAAAATATATCGAAATTTTCCGTGAATGTCAATAATTGCATGTATTTTTCGAGCACTCTTCAGAATGGGCGGCAATCTGTTCACCATCCTCGTACTGTGCTCTTGCAAAATGCCAGGCTTGATTTCCCTTGGATTCCCTTGTCGTTTGATGTATATTTTATCTAATTTTGAACAGACCACAAATGAGGTGAACTCGAAAAAATCGAGTTTTGGTACATTCGTGGCTTCATTTTTTAAACATTGAGAAAAAATGAAATTCGACCACTATACGATTTCTCCTGACATCAAGAAAAATCTGCGCGAGCTTGGATTTAAAAGACCGACGGACATTCAATTCAAATCGATTCCGTCCATTATGAACGGTGAAGATGTGATGGCCATTGCGCAAACCGGCACGGGGAAAACCGCGGCGTTCGCCATTCCGATCATCAATAAAATTCATGATCAGAAAACCAGCAAACGCTCCACCGGTATAAAGTGCATCGTCATGGTGCCGACGCGGGAGCTGGCACAACAAATCGGTGGTGTATTTGATACGATTGGCAAACATACAAAAACCAAAGCTTATGCGCTGTTCGGCGGCGTGGAACAGGATCCGCAAATTGAAAAACTTCAGGACGGCATTGACGTGCTCATCACCACACCGGGACGCATGTTTGACCTGATCAATCAAGGCTATGTTGATTTGAAAAACGTCGATACGCTGGTGCTCGACGAAGCGGACCGTATGCTCGATCTCGGATTTATTGACGACATCAAATACGTCAAAAAGATGCTCAAGCAGCGGCATCAAACCTTGTTCTTTTCGGCGACCATCAACAAAGAGATTAAAAAGCTCGCTTTTTCGCAGGTAAAAAGCACGGCGATCCGCATCCAAATTTCTCCAGACGATCCGGTGTCCAAGAACGTTACCCACTATATAATGTTTGTTAAAATGGATGATAAACGATTTTTCCTCGAACAGTTTGTGCGCGATCATCCGGACAGCAAAATCATCATTTTTGTACGAACCCGCGTGCGTGCTGAACGCGTGGCCAACGCCATGGCGCGCGTCGGCATTGACTCGATTACCATTCACGGCGAAAAAGATCAGCATAAAAGAACGGAGGCGATGCAGGCGTTCAAGGACGGCGAGATCAATATTCTCATTGCCACGGATGTGAGTGCTCGCGGGATCGATATCCCGAATGTCGAGTTTGTCATTAATTATGATCTGCCCGAGGTGGCGGAAAATTACGTGCACCGCGTTGGCCGGACCGGCCGCGGCGTCAAAAAGGGCACGGCGATTTCTTTTTGCGCAGATGAAGAAAAACCGCTTTTACAGGATATCCAGGCTTTGTTAAAAAAAGACATTGAACAAATTTATATCAGCAAGGGCGATTACAAGGCGACGCTCGCGGCCTCGCGAGATTCAAGCTTGAGCCGCATCGAGGAGCTGCTGCAGGATGATACGGCGTGGGAAGAAAAGAAAAAACGCCGCAAAGCGCAAAAGGTGCGCAAGGCAAACAAGAAAAAGAGTTGATTACACGCTACGGATGAAACGCAGCACTATCTTCAGTCGCAACCAAAATGGTAGCCCGCAGAATACGCGGAAAAACGCTGATATTGCCTTCGGTCTTCCGCGCAATTCTGTGTATTCCGTGGGCTTGTTCCTTAAACAGTCGCATAAACTTTGCTCTAATACAAAGTTTTGTAAAAGTGTATTGCAGCTATTTTTTTTCACTGTCGTGAAAGATACATGATGATCTCGAAAATAGTCTTTTAAAGTCATTGCGAGAGGAGCGAAGCAATCTGCCGAATGAGCTTACATATTGTTTTTAGGAGATTGCTTCGTCGCTACGCTCCTCGCAATGACTGGTTTATCGACTTTTTACGAACGCATCATACATAAATTTAAAAAATATTCTGGGAGGAGCTATGACCCAATCCATTTTTAAAACAGTGTTTCTTCTTTTTGTTTTTTGTCTCTCCTCAAGTCAGGCAGGAGAAAATCAGGATTTGCCAAAAGCCTTTATCGATGGTATTGGCCCGGATTGGCGGGAGCTGGGCGAAACGGATTTCGCCGATGTCAACGGATTGCCGGAAACCTGGACCTGGAACGACTCGACGCTCTACTG
>CAYSNA010000003.1:0-38275 GCA_964432185.1 uncultured Cytophagia bacterium | reverse complement strand
GCGAATCGCTGCTCGGCGGAATCAACGATTTTGAGGGCTATACACTCTACAAATCCACCGACATTGCCTTTGCCGATGCCGAGCGGCTGCGAGACGGCTTTGGCAATCCCGCCGGCAATTTGCCGATCTTTCAATGTGATATGAAAAACGATTACAGCGGTTTCACCGATTACGCGTTTGTGGAAGGCGAAGGCTATTACCTCGGCGGCAACTCGGGACTGCAGCATTATTATGTGGATACGGACGTGGAGAACGGCCGTACCTATTACTATTACTTGACGGCCTACGACCGCGGCATCAAAGAGATGAATATCGCGCCGTCGGAAAATGTCAAAACCATTGTCATGGATGAGACCGAGGCTATCACATTTAACACGCCGAACGTGGCCGTCGTCACTCCCCGGCCGCCGGTGAATGATTATACGGCGCCGGAAATCCATTTTATTACCAATATGGATGATTTCGGCGGCGCCGGCACCATAGAACTCGACGTTGCCGACCCGATGGCGCTGAAACCGGGCAATTCATATAAACTCGCATTTACGGTTGACACGCTTAATGTGCGTCCGCGAGTGCCGGAAGATCTGGATTATTATACCAGCGGCTTTCAGGTCTATAATACTACCGGCGGCGCCAACGACTTGATTTATGAAGAAAATCCAAACCATTTTGTCGGCATTAATATCCTGGCGGAAAACATTTCGGCCGCCAAAATTGCGCGATATTTGAATACCCTGCGCGAAGTCAAGTCCGATATTTTTGACGGACTGCAACTGCGCCTGAACGATCTTGTCAAAGAAGCGCAATGGGATTCGCTGACCGGCGCCGGCTGGGTGCAGGGTTTTTCTCCGATCAATTTCACCTACAACACGGCCCGAATGACCAGTTTTCCCTGGCAATATGATCTGGTGTTTACGAGTGAAAACACCTATACCTCGCCGTTTTTTGGTACCAGGATGTATGACACCGCAAACAAAAGCGTAAAATCCGATGTCATCCTGCTGAATCAGGCCCTTCCATTTTATGTGGAGAACAAGCATTTCATCGATCCGGAAACCGGCGAGTTTAAAAAGCTCGATATTGTTCCGGTTGATATGAACGGCAACGGCGCCTTTGATCTGATGGAAGATGAAATGATGGTCGGTTTCACCTATGATGAAAACGAAAAATGGCACCGTACCATTTTCAGCTTTAACTTTCAGGGAATGACGGAAAACGACATGCCCAAGCCGGGCGATGTTTTCCGTATTGATTTTATTCGTCCCCTCTCACCTGCCGATTCCATTCTGTTTGAAATTGTCTCGGCTGAATCGCGCGGCGTGGTCAGGGAAGAGAATCTCTCAAACGTCAAAGTGGTGCCCAATCCCTACATATTGACAAACAGCATGGAAACATCGGTGCGTAACAATGCGCTCAACCAACGGCGTCGACTCATGTTCACCAATGTTCCCGCAGAGTGCGAAATAAAAATCTTTACCATGAGCGGCTACCTCATCGATGTCATCGAAGTGAACAACAACTTTGATAACGGCATTGTGCATTGGGATCTGCTCACGCAAGAAGGATTGGAAATCGCCGCCGGTGTGTATGTCTACCACATCAAATCCTATAAAACAGGCAAAGAGAAACTTGACAAATTTGCAGTGATCAAATAGGCGGCATGGATAGAAAATGAAACAACGTAACTCTGCAAACAAACGAGGTATTCTATGGAATATATAACAAAAAATAAACTAGTCATCGTGCTCGCGCTGGTAGTGCTGTGCAGTCAGCAAGGCTTTGTGCAGGAGCCGATTCGTGTCGGCACAACCTCGGGCGAGTTTCTCGGCGTCAGCTATGGCGCCGCCGCAACGGCTATGGGCGATGCCTATGTGGCTGTTGTCAACGACGTCACCGGCATCTACTGGAACCCGGCGGGCCTGTCCTTCATGTCGAATAGTGAGGCCATGTTTACCTATCAGCCGTGGATCGCCGATATCAGCACATTTTTTGCCGGATGCGGCATCGTTCTCCCGAATATTGGAACCATAGCGCTGGGCGCGATCGGCGCTGATTACGGCCAAATGGACGTCACCACGGTTGAGGATCAGAACGGCACCGGGGAAAAATTCTCCGTGCACGATTACGCCTTTTCGTTGTCCTATGGCCGTAAACTGGCGCAATGGTTTGGCTTTGGCGCCAGCGCCAAATATGTCTCATCGGCCATCTGGCACGAAACGGCATCAGCCTATGCCTTTGATCTGGGCGTCCTCATCAATACGCCGTTTTTTACCAGCAAAGGTGAAGGCAACGGTTTGAACATCGGTATGAGCCTGTCCAACTATGGCACGCCGATGAAATATGATGGTCTCGATTTGATGCGCTCGTACGATATTTTACCGAATGAGGCCGGCAACTATCAGGATACCAAAGTGAAATATGAGACCGACCGTTGGGAGCTGCCGCTGATTTTCCGCATCGGCGTATCGCTCACCCCGCTGCACACCGACAATCATAAAATCATCGTCGCAGTGGATGCGCTGCACGTGAATAACAATAACGAAACCGTCAACCTTGGTTTGCAGTACATGCTTTATTCGCCGGGCCTCGGCAAGTTTTTCCTGCGAGGCGGTTATCGAGCGCTGTTCCTGCA
The DNA here is from genome assembly GCA_964432185.1 of uncultured Cytophagia bacterium. GTDB lineage: Bacteria > Zhuqueibacterota > Zhuqueibacteria > Residuimicrobiales > Krinioviventaceae > Kriniovivens. Next base: position 35,643 of record CAYSNA010000003.1, on the reverse strand, counting down.
AAACTCGGAATTCGGTCCGACCTTCGGCGCCGGCATTTCCAAACAATATATGGGCAACAAAAGCGTGCTGATCGATTTCTCCTATCGGGATATCGGCGTGTTGGGTGTCGTGCCGTCTTTTGGGGCAAGTTTTACGTTCTAGGATGATTACAGAGGTGTGCACAAGAAACCCGGTTTGAGACCTATGCTCTGACCGGGTTTTGTTTTTCCCAAAACATTATTTCCTCAAAAATCGTGCGGCGAGATCTTTTTGAACCGTCCGGATAATCATGGATTCTTCGGTATCAAATCCTGTACATATTTTTCTGGTTCAACAGGCGAAAAATATCGCACGTCCGCTGTTGTGCTGGCCCGGTCAAATCCTTTCACCTCAAACACCATCACAAAATGGTCAGGCAAAACGCCGTACTTTTGCCTTGTTTGTTTTTCGAGGTTCAACAACGATTCTTTGTGGGTAATAATTTCGACAATTTTAATTTGCGCGTTATAGCCGAAGCCGGCGACGATTATATAGATCTCATTATTTAGTCCGGGCACCTTGGCCAAAATCCCGAGATCGGTCACATAGCGGCTTTTTTGCCAATCGCGCGATGTTTCGAGAGTGATGAGTGAATCATTCTGTTGAAAAGTCAGTCTGCCGTGCCACCACGGCAACGTTTCAATGTGCACCGGCAGCGCCGTGACCAGATCGGCAAGCGCGCGCAGATTTTTAAACTCGCCGATGTAAATCAAATTTCTGTTCTTAATAAAATCAATATCGATCTCGGTGGAAAACGCGAGCCTGACGTTGTGATGAAACATGTGGAACACCGGCTGCAATTCGAGAACATTAAAGATGGCATTGTGCGGCAGTTCGCCGAGATTCCACGCGGTCGGATAGACCTCGGGATTATTTTGAATATATTCTTCGAGCTGCCCCGCCGTGGTGATTTCATAGTCCATGATCCGCCGGTTTCGATCCAGCGCCTCGTGATATTCATGAAATATTAAAAAATCTCCGATGACAATATGGGTCGGATAATCATTTTCAAAAAAATGCGGCCACAAGTGATTGTTCGTTCTCGTCACATCCGCGGCGCCGTAACGCCGGTCAAAAATCAACGCATCCACGACAATATAAAAAAAGAGCACGGCAATAATCAACACCAACAGGGCCACAACCACATTCGTGCGATCCCACTTGAAAACGGCGTGAGCCTCCTCACTTTTGCGAAACTCAACCTTGTAATGCCCTTTGGGAATGTACAATTTCAACGCATCGGACTGGCCTTCATTGTGATAATAGAGGTCAAGCTTGTTACGTAAATTATGCATGTGAACCCGAACCGAGGCATCTTCCGCCGTATTAAAATCCGCTCCCTTGTTAAAAACCTCCTGTGCCACGGTCACTTCTTTGGGCGTCAAATCGTTAAATGAGGCATCGACAAGATAACGCAAGAGATTTTGATACAACTCTTTATCCCGAAAAACCTCGCTCGCCAAAATTTTGTTCAGTTGTTCGGTTTTTTGCTCTCGGGTCGCCAATGCTACTCCTTAAATTGAGTGGATTGTGCCGCATGACATCAAAAAAGATATGACATCCTGTTCTTCTTAAAGATAACATTTCTTAACCGTTAAAAACAGTTAAAAACTTGAAATTCCGCGTCTAAGGGGCGACATTTTATAGTCATCAATTATCAGGAAATCAAGACGTTATCTTTAAGACTATTGATCAAATGAAAGGAGATCAGATTTTTTTGCTTCAATTTTTTAGTCCACACCTTTTAAGGAGAAAAATAGTATGAGAGCATCAAGTCTTTTTATCAGCATCCTTTTGTCCACCGTCTGCCTGGCCGGCGATTATGAATGGATCGATTTTTATACCGGCAGTTTGACCAACGAAGAGACATATATCTGGACATGGGATTTTGCCCCGGGTTTAGAGCCGGGGCCGGTTGAGGATACCGGCTACATTCCCGGTACGGCTGCTATTGAAGTCGTATGGCAAAAAAACACTGGCACCGAAAGTATATCATATGGCGTCTATATTGGGGACCGTGGATTCGATATTGAGGATATTGTACCGGATTCCGTCTATTTCAAACTGAAAGCCCCAGAGGGTATTCAGGACGGCGACCGGCTGAATGTCTGGCTCTACGATCCGCGAAATTCAACCTGGGATAATGCGCTAAAATTCGAGCTGGATGATGCCCTGGCCGTTCTGCAGGACAAGCAATGGCATCAGTTTAGTGTGTGTTTAGGTGATTTCTGGGAGTACAAGGATCCAATTGATTATACCAATATTATTGCGGTCAGCATTGAGCGTCCGACGGAAGATGACGATTCCGAGCATCCGCTCATGTATATCGATCATGTCTGGGTAGGCGATCCCATGGTTCCGATCAGAATGACCATTTTTGACGGGAAAAAAGTCTCCGGCGGCATCGAGTTCACCGCATGGGGATTTGAAAACAATGAGCTGCAGATCGCTGAAAGCGAAGGCGCCACCGACAGCACGAGCGCCCTGGTGTGGGAAACCTCCAATGGCGAGGGATGGCAGGGACAGCAGTTCAAGTTCCCGCCGCAAAACATGACACATTGCTGGGACACGGATACGCTGAACCTCATGGTCAAAGCACCCGCAGACATCAACGCGCTCTCCCTCGGGTTTTATGACAAAGATGGTAATGCCGTCTGGTTCCCGGCGGATGCCGAGACCTTTGGCTTTGACGGCGAATGGAAACATCTTTCCATTCCGTTGAGCAAATTTGAGCTCTATTGGGAGAGTTTTGATTACAGCGCTGTCACCGAGTTCCGGCTTGAAAACGGTTATGAAAATCAAACCATTGCCGAGCGGTTGCTGTTCGATCAAATCTACACCTCAAACACCGGCGGCGGTTTAACCGGTGTGGCGAAGAAAGCGCCAGAGGTTGTTTCAACTTTTGCTTTGGAACCAAACTATCCGAATCCGTTTAATCCGGCGACGACAATTTCATTCGAGCTGGCAAAAAACACGATGGCGATCCTATCCATCTATAATGTAAGAGGGGAAAAAGTGGCGGAGCTGGTGTCCGAGAATCTTCCGGCCGGCAGTTTCACATACAACTGGGAGGCCGGCGACAAACCAAGCGGCACCTACTTTTACAAGCTGGAAACAGACGAGTTTTCACAAACGCGCAAAATGCTGTTGATCCGTTAAGTCGGATGATGAGGTGATTCAATTAAAATCGCACATTCAAAATATTTGCATGTGCGATTTTTATTTCTTGATCCATCCGACATACCAGGAGATTGATTCGGCCGGCTTTGTGCCGGAGTCGATAAAGCACTTATTTTTCATCATTCAATCTTGTGCTGGTGCGACATGCGAGTTGGTGCGTTTGTGCAGCTTTATTAAAAAGATTGACACTTTCAATATTCTTTGCTTCTTTAAATCAAGTGTTCAAAGCGAGTAAAGAAAATCGAATTGTGAGGTCGAGCATGTACAAACATCGATGTGTCATTTTTTTGTTTTTACTATCCTTGTGTGTCGGGCAGATTCACGCAGAACCAAGCACCATTCTGATAGATTTTGGCAGTAATCCGTCCGCCGCGCCGTGGATCAATTATGCAAATCCGAACAGTGGCGTTTTAGCAAATCTGCCGAATTCTTTTGGGATCCCAACTGAAATTAGTCTCGAAGTCTTTGATGCGTTCAACGGCATCAACACCAACGGCACACAAAATCCTGATCTTTCTTTGGAGATCCCCAGTACGGCGTCCGGCGACAGCTTTTTTGGTAATACCGTCACTTTTTCCGACAAGATTGAGGCGACTGGCGGTATCCGGTTATCCAATTTGGAACCTAACAAAGAGTATAGCCTGACGATCTTTGCCTCGCGTGACGCCACGGATAACCGCGAAACCCAATACGTCTGTACCGGATCAAAACAGGATACGGCCTTTCTGAATGTAGCGAACAATCGAAGCACGGTGGTCACCTTTTCCGATGTTCCATCCGCCGAAGGAACCATTGAGATTGTCGCCTCGCCCGGACCGAATAACAATAATTCCTATCGATTTTTTTATCTCGGCGCGCTGATTATCGAGTATCAGTCAGATTTTATACCGGAGCCGGAATTGCACGTCGTTTATCCCAATGGCGGCGAGTTGTGGCAGGTTGGTAAAACGGCCCGGATTATCTGGAAGAGCACAACGCAACGTCCGGCCGTCCTGGATTATTCGACGGACGACGGCGCCACCTGGACGAGAATTGATACGGTGTCGGCCTATCAGAAATCCTACAACTGGACCGTACCGGATACGCCGTCGGAGCGCTGTCTTGTTCGCGTGTTTTCGGACACGCTTGTTGATCAGAGTGACAATGGTTTTGAAATTTCGTCTGAAACCGGCACCTGCACTGTGGTGGTTATTGGATCGTCAACCGCCGAAGGTACCGGCGCGTCCACGCCGGATAGCGCCTGGGTGTACAGATTCCGAAATACCGTTTACTCGAACGATACCAGACATGATGTTATTAATCTGGCCAAGGGCGGCTATACGACGTATCATCTTTTGCCCAGCGGCAGCACGGCCGGCGCCGGCGTGGGTATCGCCGTTGATACGCAACGAAATATCACCAAAGCGTTGTCGTTGAATCCTGCCGGCATCATTATCAATTTGCCATCGAATGATGCACTCAATTATTTCCCGGTCAACGATCAACTGGATAATTTTGAGACCATGGTGAGTGAGGCCCAAAAACAAAATGTGCCGGTATGGGTGTGTACGACGCAACCGAGAAATTTTACCAACGCAGCGCAAATCCAAATTCAAAAGGATGTCCGAGATTCCGTCTTTGCCATTTACGGTGATTATGCGCTTGATTTTTGGAATGGCATTGCTCAAGCAAACGGGCGCATCCTCGAAGATTTTGATTCGGGTGATGGCGTTCATCTCAACGACCAGGGTCACCGGCTCTTATATCAAAGGGTGATGCAAAAAATGGATTGGGACAGCATGTGCGCCGGCATAACAAGCGTAAATGATTTGTCAACACCACCGAGCGACATGCACGTCAGGTTGTATCCCAATCCTTTTAATCTAGACACAAAAATCGAGTTTGATTTACCCGTGGCCGCTAATGTCGAGATTCAGGTATTCAATGTTTTGGGGCAGAAGATAAAAACACTGGTGAATCGTGATTTTACTGTGGGATCACATCACGTCGTTTGGGATGGAACGGATCAGCAGAGCAGAATCGTTAACAGCGGCGCCTACCTGTTTCGGATCAAAGCCGGAGAATCTATAACTATCAAAAAGGGATTAATCATCAAATAGGCCAAGTCATGAAATCAATTGTTGTGCTTTTTTTTATCAGTCTGACGTGCCGTGTTTTTGCACAGGATATTATTGATGTGTGGGAAGGCGAGCCGCCCTATTCCAAGCCGAATTCACTGCAGGAAGAAATCTTTGAATCATGGGGCGTTCCGTGCGTCAAAAATGTGACGATTCCGACATTGACGATTTATACAAGTGAAGGAGAAAAATCTGGCAACGCGATGATTGTGTGCCCCGGCGGCGGCTACGAGGTTCAATCTTTTGTGGCTGAAGGTCAAAAAATCGCCGAATATCTGGCGTCTCAGGGCATTGTGGCGGGCGTGCTTAAATATCGTTTGCCGTTAAAGGAAGCATCCGATCAGCCGCATCTCTTGCCGATCACAGATGCGCGTCGCGCCATCAGCGTGATGAAATCGTTGGCTGAAAAGTACGGTTTTGATCCACATAAAGTCGGCATTATGGGATTTTCCGCCGGCGGCCATCTGGCGACAACGGCCAGCGTCTGGACATCTGATAATGCAGATGAAAATCCCGATTTTTCCGCATTGATCTATCCAGTCACGACCCTGGGTGAAAGCAATCAAAAATGGCTGGAGGAGACGTTGTACCATCGCCCAATGACGGCGGAGGAACAAAAGCACTATGCGCTGGTCGATCATGTGTCCGCATCAACGCCGTCTGCTTTTTTGCTGCATGCCTATGATGACGGGCTTGTGCCAATTGCAGAATCACAAGACTATGCGGATGCCATGTATAAAAATAATCGGCCTGTCGAAGTGCATTTCTTCGCCAAAGGCGAACACGGTTTTGGCCCCGGCCGTGCCAGTGACGGCACCGACCAGTGGCTCGGCTTGCTGGCCAACTGGATCAAGAGACAATAACTGTTCACGTGTTTACCATGAGAGAATGATGTCGTTTTTAACCAAAAACATGGATCGGACCTGGTCCATACTATTTTTCATCAGCATTTTTGGATTGACTTTTGGCGGGACCTCCATTCAACTTGATTCAGGCTGGGTGATAAAAACCGGCGATAATCCGGAATGGGCGAACGCTGCTTATGATGCCAGCGATTGGACGCCCGTCAACGTAGGACTGCCGTGGGAAAATGCCGGATTGCCGGGATATGATGGTTTTGCCAGGTATCGGCTCGAATTCATCTTTCCACAGGTTTGGCAAACGGAAGAAAAACACGGTTTCCTCAGTTTGTCGCTAGGCCAAATCGACGACGCGGATGTCACCTATTTTAACGGCGAAAAAATTGGCGCCACCGGCTCGTTTCCGCCGGATTACAAGACGGGATATTACACGCCGCGCACTTATCGTTTGCCAACGACTCTTGTGCGCTGGGGCGAAATAAACGTGCTCGCCATTCAGGTGTACGATGGCGGAAATGAGGGCGGTTTGACCAAAGGGCCCTACACCCTCGGACTGCCGGGCGTTCAGGATTTTATCGATATTACATTTGAACTGGAAGACGATGACGGTATTTACTTTTCTCCCGATCCGCTTCCGGCAACGATCCGGATTCAAAATCATTCCACAATGGCATTCACCCTAAATGCTGTTTTTGAACTCACAAATGACCAAATAGATAGCACGCGTGTGGTGCACAGCGTCGGGGATACATTCATTCTAAATGCTCAGGATCATGTTGTCAAATCACTCACCTTTGCTCCGCCAGAACCGGGATTTTATTATGTCACCTGCACGCTAAACGACAGCTATACAAAATCCATGTTGCTCGGTTATGATCCCGAAAAAATCATCACCCCATTAACGCGGCAAGCGGATTTTGAGCAGTTTTGGCAGAATCGAAAAAAAGAACTGGCGGCTGTCGATCCGAATTTCAAAATCACAAAAACTGATCGTTCAAACGATAAACTCGATGTTTATCTCGTTGACATGCAGAGTTACGGCAATGTCACAATCCGCGGCTGGTATACGGTGCCGACAACCGCAGGCCCGCATCCGGCTTTACTCAGTCTGCCCGGTTATACCTCAACCATGTGGCCGTACATGCAACGCACAAACGTGGCCACGTTGGCGCTGAATCCGCGCGGTCATGGCAACAGCACGGATGACATCGATCCGCAAGGCGACGAATTTATGTTTCTCGGATTCGATCCGGCGCACCCGGAAAATTATATTTATGCCGGCGTCTACATGGATTGCCTGCGCGCGATTGATTTTCTCGTTTCACGCCCTGAAATTGACGCCACCAGAATCGGAGCCGAGGGCGGCAGCCAGGGTGGAGGGCTTTCGTTCGCCACTGCCGCTCTTGATTCCCGCGTTTTGTTTTCGGCGCCGGATATCCCGTGGCTGGGCGACTGGGTCGGCTACTTTCAAACAGAATATTGGGGCCGCGAGAATTATCCAAAATTATTTGAAAAATTTCCAAACTTGACCTTTGACGACATCAATCGATTTCTGAGTTATTTTGACACCATGAACATGGCCGAATGGATCACCTGCCCGGTGCTCATGTCCGTCGGCCTGCAGGACAAAGTGTGTCCGCCACGAACCTCCTTTGCGCCGTTCAATGCCGTAACGTCGCCTAAAGAATATCGCGTCTATCCTTTTGCCGGGCACGGCACCTGGCAGGAGCACACCAATTTTAAAAATGCATGGATGGCAAAAAAGCTTGGCATTGACAATCTTGGTGAAAATTAGTTTATTGAAACAGGCCTCGCTCTCATTCAAAAGATTACTCAAAAAAGAGAGGCTTTATCCGCGACACAGAAAATGGAAATCCACCTTTTTTTGGCGGTCATTTGATATAAAAATCTCAAAGCGAGATTTTGTCGAACTTTATTAAGGAGGTATGCCATGAGTGTTGTGCGACTGTTAGTGTTTGCCTTTTTGTTGGGCGCCATGCTGTTAAATGCGCAGGTTCCGGGCGAACTCGAGATTGTCAATCCCGGCTTTGAAACCGGCGATTTGTCCGGCTGGACCATGTGGCCGGGAGATGATCCCAAAGTCAGTATTGTTACGGATATGGTCGCATCAGGTGCAAACGCCGCAAAAATATCCGGCGGCACGGGTGCGTTTTACAAAGTCGTGACCAACGACGTGACGCTCGCTCACGGCACCGTTTATGTGTTGGTGGCCAAGGTTCTTGTGCCGTCCGGCGACGCGCTGCAGACTGGGCAAAGTGTTTATCTGGCCGGCAAAGCTGTCACACCCTCGGGCGATGTCTGGTTCGAATCCGCAAAAGTGTTGACGTCAACGGATAGCAAGGATGTCTGGCACAGACTTTACTGCGGACTACAATACCCGGCCGATGCGACCGAACTTACGGTTGAATTCAAATGGACCGGCAGTGGGGCGGACGATCCGGGAAGCGTTTATGTTGATGATGTAAAAATCATCCGTATGCAAACGCCGGAGAATATTTACAATTTGGGATTCGAGGACACTGAGGATTCGCTGTACAATTGGCAAGGCGGTTGGGGCACCTGGGCCTATTTGCCGGTCGAGCCGCCCGTGGGCGAAGAGACCTGGTTTGAAACCGGTATCAGTCGCAGCGGCAACAGATCGCTGGCCATCGTTCCGCAGGAGTGGTCCATGTTTTCCGATGCCTGGTGGTGGGGCGGCTATTATTCCTGGACTTCTCAGGCGGTGCTCGATACGGTTGATTATTATGAAGAAGGCGATAACTTTTACATGAGCGCCTGGCTGATGAGCTCCGGAGACGATCCGGTGGCCGGTGCAATGATCGTTGATCTCGAACTGACGTTTAAAGACATGAATGGTGAGAATCTATCGAATCTGGGCTATTCGGATGCCCGTATCTGGTCCGAGGCAAAAATTGATGAAACGACGAGCGTTGATGAATGGCATTTCCTCGAGGTTTACATCCAATGTCCGACCATCAAGCCGGAACACACTGTGACGCGCATGGAACTCAACGTGCGGCTCTTTCAAACTGGCGATGCCTGGGGTGTGGTTTATGTTGATGATGTTTTTATCGGCCGCGGCACGTCGGCACCCAGCCAGGTGGAACAGGATAAAAATCAGCTTCCCGTTGATTTTTCCCTTTCACAAAACTATCCGAATCCATTTAACCCGAATACGACAATCAATTATTCGATTCCAGAGATGTCACCGGTTGAATTGTCGGTTTATAATGTGCTCGGAGAAAAAGTCGCCGAGCTCGTAAATCACGTACAGGACGCGGGAAGACATTCAGTCAGTTTTGACGCGGCCGGATTGCCGAGCGGCACCTATCTGTACACATTAAAAGCAGGTGAGCAGACAACAACTCGGAAAATGGTGCTGCTGAAATAAAATCAGTACTTTTTCAAAATCCGTAGAGACGTTTTTGATGACGTCTCTACGGTGTATAACCAATCATCGTGTATAAATCGGGCCCGGCGTGCAAGAGTGCGGCGCTTTTGTTCAGCCAATAGCCAATGACGCTTGGCGAGGCGCTCTGGATTTGCGTATCGCCCCAGGTGCTGGAACTGCTACGCTCCTCCCAATCGACATTGATATAGGTGAACGCCTTGACGGCATCCCGTTCGCAGAGTTGAAATACATGCTCGAACCAATTGGTTTTGGGGATGACCCAGTTCGCGTCCCGCCGCTCGCTCGTTTTGATCGCCGCCGTTTCCGCCAGCATCACCGGTTTATTGTGCTGCTCTGCAAAGCTGACCAAATACTGCACAACGCTGTTGGCGGTCAAATCACCCCAGCCGATGCCGAATACCGACAGCGCCACCCAATCCACATAATCATCACCGGGATACCAGAGCTCCTGCGTCACCGCTTGCCCGGCCGGCAGTCGCGGATAAAATTGCGGAAAATCATCCGTACCGTAATAGGCGCCAACGCCCCAGGAATGCCAAACATACGCGACGTTCTCCACTCCCTCCGCGCGCATGGCATCGACAAAATATTTGTAAGCGGCAATGTATTTGTCCGGCGGATAGGCGTTGTGCCAGCCGTCAAATTCATAGCCGAGGCGGATGAAAATCGGCCTGCCAAACGTTTTGCACGCCGCCGCCAGCGCCTCGATATTTTTATCATATCGCCCTTTTACAACATCATCGAGATAATAACCCGGATCGCCCCACTGGCGCTCGCCCGTCCAAATGGCGAGCTGCAAGACCGTGTTGGGATATTTGTCGAGAAACGCCTTGTAACGCGGCAGATCTTTTTGCACGGCGCCATCAGACAAACTGGTATAATAGGCAAAACCGGCGGGCGTCGGATCCTTGCGCAATTTGTTCATATAGGCTTCCATATAATCATTATCGGCCTGACCGAGAATAAATAAACACTCGCCGTCCGGAGGCTCGAATTTTGGGCCGGTCTGAACAATCGGATCGTCGTCCGGCGGATTGTTCGTCGGCTTGTTTACATCATTCTTACAGGATAAAAAAAATAGCACGCCTGCAAGACATAGCGTTGCTGTTGATCTGAACGTCATGGTTATCTCCACGTTATTGCATCGGTAGACATTAAATCTGTTTTTTGCCGTTAGGTTCCCGGGCAAAAACAGAAAACGAACAAAGTCTGATGATCAGGCGTAGCACCTGATTTCATAGACGCGCGCCTCGTCCGCGCCATTTGTCGAGACAATGTGCAGGCGAACAGCCGTGGCCGAGACACGATCAAAATCATGTCGACACAAACGTTGATGATTGCCCTGAACATTGGCAATCGTGACATCCCCCGTTTTTGTTTTGGCGATGAGTTTGTAATCTCTGACCACTTCCGGCTGCGGCCCGCGAATGCCTTGTTGCTGATTGTGCGGATGCGCGCTCAGCGTCAGTTCGCGATGAAAACCGGAATCAAAAGTGATTTGGATGTGGGAAATGGCTTGCGGCTGATCCCATTGCAATTCGATCCAAACGCCGTTTTTTGTCATTTTGGCGGCCCAGCGATTTTTCCATTCGCCCGGCAAATCGCGCGTCCAGCCGTTGATGATGTGTTCCGGCGCCGCATCGTCATGTTGACCGGAGGCAAGAACTTTAGCTTTTTTTGCCAGATCATCGGGATCGTCATTTTTAATCAGGCGGATGGTTTGATCATCGCGCACAAGTCTCTGTTGCAGGCAGCGCAGCTTGGTTTTGTCCGAGCGCACATTTCGCGGCAATACTTTTTCTGACACACACAGCGCGGCGGTCGTGCCAACCGCCTGACCGATGGCGCTGCAGGTGGCCATGACGCGGGCGGAGGAAAAGGCGACGTGCGTACAACTGATATTACGCCCGGCCATCATCATGTTGTCAATATTGCGCGAATAGAGCGAACCCAGGGCAATATTATACGGCTCATCCAAACGAACAGAATTGTACGGCTGCTGGTTCGGCTTGTCAAAACCTTCCGGCGGATGGTCATCCATGTTCCAGCCGCCAATAGCAACGCCGTCATCAAAAACTTTCCACGCGCCTTCGAGATCCGGCTGCGCCATGATATAATCGCCCATCACGCGGCGGGACTCGCGTTTTCCCGGCACCATGCCGACGCTTTCGAGCGCCCAATTGGCCGCGTCCGGGAACTCGCCGCTGTTTTTAATATAATTCCAGGTGCCAAGCACAATGCTGAGCAGCTCGAATCGCAGGCGCTCGTTGTCGCGAATATTGTCGATCATGCCGCCAAGTTCAATCCACCAGTAGCCGTAAGCCCATTGGCCGACGCCGCGATAGCGCGTGTGCTCTTTGGTAATTCTGCGCGCCCACGATGGCGCTATGTAGGGCATTGGGCGATCATAGTCGCGCGCCGTGAATAAAATGCTCGATCCCTGGGTCAAGCCGTCCGCTTGATCCTGCGCCAGTTTTTCGCCAAACTCGGCTTTGTACTCGCGGCCGATACGAAAATCGGCGCCGGCTTCCAGAGCGAGCCGCGCATCGCCGGTGGCATCGACAAAAATATCAGCTTTAATTTTGTAGAGATGTTCGGTCTTGTCGCAGCGCACCATGACGAAATTTATTTTTTTATTCGATACATCCGCGGCGTACAACGTGCTGTCGAGCAGCAGGTCGAGATTCGGCTCACGAATGCATTTGTCATACAGCATCAAATCCCACATTTCAAAATTCCATGTTGGATTGTGCATGGCATCATCCAGGCGGAACTCTTCAATCAGTCCACCTTCCCGCCAGCCGGGGCGCGCGCCGTGGCAATCGGCGCCGACAATGTGCATTTTGATTTCGCTGCCGGCATTGCCGCCGAGTCGTGACCGATCCTGTATCAGCAGCACTTTGGCGCCGTGGCGCGCCGCCGAGATCGCCGCGCATACGCCGGCCATACCGCCACCGGCGACCAGCACATCGTATTCAAGCTCGACGAGTCTCATGTTGGGTTCATTGGCGATGCGCCCGCGTTGCGCATTTTCCGGCGCAATGCTCTCAAAAAACGGCGGCAGTTCTTGCGGCGTGTTGTCGTGCAATTGCCCGACGATATCGCGGGCATCGACAATAACACTGTACCCGGCCACAGCCGAAGCGGTAAAAAATTGACGTCGGGACACTTTAAAACTCATAGGGCAGCTCTCTGTATGGTTTCATATTACAGCAAATTGTTTGTTACGTCAAACGACCAAATAAAATTGTCGCGCTACTCGTCGGATAAATTGATTTTCTTCGAACATGCTTTTTTCTCAAAGGCCAAAACAGGATAAGGAAAATGTGGGCAAAAATCAATAAAAGACATACTATTTATTAGCTTAAAGCCGAGTCAACCGTTATATTGTTTTGCACGCAAAACGTGTTAAATGATGTTGATCTCATTTACTATCATCCAGGACTTGTTATGAAAACTGCAAAAATACCGCATCACTGCATACCGCTCACGCCTTTTCGTAAACTGATCATTGACGGCCTCGATGTCGGGATACAAAAGCATTACATCAAGGGATTCATCGAGCTGGATGTCACCCAAGCGCGGCAACGTATTCGTCAGTATCGGCGTGAAACCAGACACAGTCTGTCCTTTACCGCATTTTTTATGTCGTGCGTTGCACGGGCGCTGGCGGACAACATATCACTCAATGCAGGATTAAAACGCAACATGATCATTATTTTTGATGATATTGATATGTCCGTCGCTATCGAAATGGATTTGAATGGTGAAAAGGTGCCGCGGTTGATCGTCATCCGGCAAGCGCAGAACAAATCGGCTCAGGATATAAATGATGAAATCGAAGCTGCCCGGTCCATCAACCAAAAAGAAGGCGATGTTATGCAGGGTGAAACGCGCGCTATCAGACCCGTCCTGTGGCTGTTGAAACTGCCCAAATTCATTCGAATGCCGATATGGCGCCATTTTTTACGTGAGCCGTTTTTTACCAAACGCATGATGGGCACCGCCGGCATTACGGCCGTCGGCATGTTCGGCACTATCAGCGGCTGGCCGGAGCCGATCCCGACGAGCAACCACGCTTTTTCGTGCGCCCTTGGCAGCATCACGAAAAAGCCGCGCGTGGTCTCCGGGGAGATCGTGGTCCGGGAGATACTGCACGTCACGCTGTTGTTTGATCACGATATTGTTGACGGCGCGCCGGCCGCGCGATTTACGGACCGGCTGCGAAGCCTGGTGGAAGGCGGGGAAATCGTTTAGAAAACGATATAAACCACATAAAGATACATGATGGGAGCGGAGATCGTCAGACTGTCAAATCGATCCATAATGCCGCCATGTCCGGGAATGAGGCTGGATGAATCTTTGACGCCAGCATCGCGTTTGAGCATGGATTCGAACAAATCACCATATTGACCGAAAATTCCGGCAATAGCGCCGATGGCCATTGAATCGAGCGGCGACAAAAAATCAATAAACCAGATATGGCAAACATAAGCGGCAAGGATGGCGAATAAAAATCCGGCCACCGTGCCTTCAACCGATTTATTCGGGCTAATTCTCGGCATCAGCTTGTGGCGGCCAAAATAGGATCCGATAACCATGGCTGCGGAATCGCATGCCCAGGTTGACAGCACGAGCAGCAAAATCCATTGACCGGCTTCAACATATTCAAAATTGTAAACATGGGGCAGTTCGCGTATCAAAATAAAGCTGCCGAAAAAGAGGCTGAAAAACAATGATCCGAACAGCGTGGCGCCGATATTTAAAATGGGCGAGCCTTTTTTTCGATAAATTTCAATAAAAAATATCAGCGTCACGCCGATAAAAATAATCGGGATCAACATTCCCGTGTTAAAAAATAGCGACAACGCCGCAGCACTTGCCAGTAATTCCCCTGAGATGAGTTGCGCAAATGCTCCTTTGGCGGCAGCCAGGCGCACGAATTCCCAATATGACAAAACGGCGACGAGAAGAACGAGTCCCAAAAGAAAATAGCCGCCCTTCCAAAAGATAAAAAGTAAAAGCGGTCCAAAAAAAAGTGCGATAACGGATCGAACTGCAAACGATTTTAAATTCAAAGTGCCTCCGGATTTACGGTTCCGTTGCCCACGCTGATGACAGAGACGCGCACCTTTGTCGTGCCGTCCTCGATAAATCCCAACTGTTTTGCGGCCTCAAACGACACATCAATAATGCGCCCCTCGACGAACGGCCCGATGTCAATAATCGTCACCACAACGCTCTTGTTATTATTCAGATTGGTCACTTGAACGCGGGAGCCAAAGGGGAGACTGGGATGCATGGCGACCAGTTGCCGAATGTTAAACGGGACGCCGCCGGCGGCCGATTTTCCCTGCATTTCATCGGCAAAAAATGAGGCAATACCTTCCTCACTAAAATTGATTGGGACATCGGAATTGTAGGGCGCTTCATAGTAGTTATCGGATTCCGGCGCAGGGCCGAGTTTATCCGAATAAATAACGCACTGACAGAAAAAACCACAGAAGGCCAGCAGCAACACCAACTTGTTCATAAGCCATCCTCCCGAAATTATAGTTGAATTGAGCCGATGAGGTCCGCGAGTTTTGTAACATCGTTATCCCGGCAATAATCTTCAAGCTCTTTTTTGATCTGAATCGTGACATCCGGCTGATAAAAATTGGCCGTACCGACCTGAAAGGCCGACGCGCCGGCGATCATAAATTCGAGGGCATCCTGCGCCGTGGCAATGCCGCCAATGGCAATGACCGGTATGGACAGATTTTTGGACAACTCGAATACTTTGGCCAGAGCAATGGGTTTGATGGCCGGACCGGAATAGCCGCCGGTAATGGTGGCCAGTTTAGGGCGGCGTGTTTTTATGTTGATGGCCATGCCGACCACCGTATTTATAGCGGATACCGCATCGGCGCCGCCGTTTTCGCAGGCGCGGCCGATCTCTGAAATGGATGTGACGTTTGGCGTCAGCTTTGAGATAATCGGACGCTTTGTGACTTTACGGACATCTCGGGTCACGCGCTCGGCTATGCGCGGGTCCGTGCTGAAACTGGTACCGTGCTTGACATTCGGGCAGGAAAAATTCAGCTCGTAGCCGGAGATGCCTGGAACATCCTCGAGACGGCGCACGCACTCGGCAAAACCGTCCTCATCCGTGCCGGCGACGTTGATGATGATATCGGTGTTGAGGGACTGCAAAAACGGCATTTTTTCGACGATAAAATCATCAATGCCGACATTGGGCAGGCCGATCGAATTCAGCATGCCATTGGGCAGCTCAACAATCCGCCGCGGCGGATTACCCGGCCGCGGCAACGGCGTGACCGTTTTTGTAACGATGGCGCCGATCTGGTGCAGATCGACTAGGCCGTCAAATTCTTCGGCATAACCAAAGGTGCCGCTGGCCGTCATTATGGGATTTTTTAAAACGAGCGGACCAATGTGTACGGATAAATCAGTCATCAAGCATAATCTCGTTTATGTCAAATACGGGCCCGTCTTTGCAGGCCAGATAATATTCTTTTTTTCCGGGAATTGGATGACTCATCGGCACGGCGCAGCCAACGCAGGCGCCGAAACCGCAGGCCATAATAGTTTCAAGCGACACTTGCGCGGGCACGTCATAACGCTGCGCAATTTTTTTGACGGCCTGCATCATCGGCGTTGGACCGCAACTGAATATTTTTATGGCGGAGCCGTCGGACTGCTCCAGATAATGAACGAGCATGTCCGTCACCACACCGTAAAAACCTCTGGAACCGTCGACGGTGCTGAGATGAAGCGTCGCATAATCTTCAAAACGATCCAGCCCGCAAAATTGATCTTTTGATCCAACGCCGTAAAAAAGCCGCATGGGGATGTGGCATTCCCGGAGCTGACGCAACATCAGCATGAACGGCGCAATGCCGAGCCCACCGGCGACGATGACGGCTTCTTGCAGAGTCGTTTCAAAAGTAAACGAATTTCCCAAAGGCCCAAGGATGTCAAGCTCACTATTCTGCTCAAGCGCTGTCAAAGCCAGGGTGCCTCGACCGATCGCATGAAAAAGCACGTGCACCAAATTTTTATCAGGATCGACATCGTGAATGCTGAACGGCCGGCGCCAGAGAATTTCGGCG
Organism: uncultured Cytophagia bacterium; assembly: GCA_964432185.1. Taxonomy (GTDB): domain Bacteria; phylum Zhuqueibacterota; class Zhuqueibacteria; order Residuimicrobiales; family Krinioviventaceae; genus Kriniovivens. The sequence continues at coordinate 18,919 of CAYSNA010000003.1, read as the reverse complement.
CAATGCGGCACTTTGACCTCAATAAATTGACCGGCAAGGGCGGATCGGCTCAACTCCTCATTTTCGAACGACAGCACGTAGGTATGCCTCGCGACGAGGTCAATACCTGATAGTTTTGTTTGATAAAGTTTTTTGGGCAGCAATTGTATTCCTGTTATATTTTACGGAATATAGGAAGGAAAAACGAAATGTGCAAAAGGCATCTATTTTAATTCCGGGCGGATGTCAGCCTCTTTTCGACGCGCGGTGTTGTCGTCGGTGAGGGAATCCTCCTCAGCCTGTGCTTCGGGATTGGTCGCAGGCGGCTCCTCCAGTTGATTTTCCGCTGCGCCATCCACAGAAGCATCCTGTTCTTTTTTGGGTGTTGCATCCGGCGGATTTTCAGCGCCGGTTTGATTCAACTTTTGTTGCGGCGACGCATGCGTTGCCGGTGGCGTTACATTTGCATTTTTCATTGAATCGGCCAAAACGACAGTGGCGAGCGAATCCGGCGCCAAAGCCGCGAGCGAATCAGCGCGAATCGAATCGAGCCGCGCGGTTTCGATCTTGAGCAGCGAATCGGCAACAGCTTTTTGCCTCGCCTCCTCAGCCTTGCGCACTTTATCAACCTCGGCCAATTTCGGTTTTATGGCGGCAACAAACGGCGATTGCGGGAAGGAATCGACCAGCGCCTGATACATCACAATGGCTTCATCCAAATTATACAACGTATTTTCCTGATGCCACGCCTTGGCATAAGCGGCTTTCTGCGAAAATTCCGATTGAGGGTACTTGTCGACCACCTCGTCCCACATCGCAAACGCTCGATCGATATCATTATCCTTATACAAGGCGCTTTCCGCCAGTTTGTAGATGATCTCAGCGGAATCCACTTTATCAGCCATCAACTCAAAGCCGAGAATTTTACGCGCACCTTCGGCATGGTCCGTCCCCGGGAAAATATCGATGAGCTCGGTCAACACCGTATCTGCCAGCACAGTGTCTTGTTTGAAATTTCTATAGACATAGGACAGCGAATACAAGGCGCGGGCAATGTGTGTGCTGTCCTGCCGTTTTTCAACAACAACCTGATAATATTTAATCGCGGAATCCGGTTTATCAAATGCAAACAGCAGCACTTCGGCCAGCGCCAGATATTTGGCCGAGAGCTGAAGTTCTTTTTCTTTTGCTTCATCTTCAGCTTGTTGCGCCAGAGCAGCGCTGTCCAACGGCGCGGCCATGAGCAGCGCCGCGTCAATAGAGGCGGAATCGCCTGCCGCAATTCGCTCCGCTACTTTTTCTTTCAGGACGGCCTGGCGTGCCAGATCGGTATCGGACAAATCGCGCAGCGTGATGGGCGGCGGACGATCACGCCCGGAGTAGTTAACCCACATGCCGTCCATGCTTAAATCGATGGGGCCATCATCGCGCTGTGGGCGTCCGCCGTCGCTGGTTTTTTGAACAAGAGAATCCGATTCGACATATCGGCCTTCCAGTTTTGCGATGTCATCCTGCAACTCTTTCAACGTCTGGATGTTGTTCGAACGTTCCTGGGCGATGGGCGCGATGAGGGAACTGGAAAACTCGCTGCGAACGAGATCATAATTTAATTTCGCTTTTTCATAATCCTGCGCAACATACTCGTCAATTTCGCCGAGCGCAAAATAGGAGCGTGCCGAGGCATCAGTTCGTTTGTGCTCTTCGATGATATTGTCGTACCACTTGACCGCCTCGCGTAATTCGCCCTTGAGTCGAAGATTATTCGCCAACTCTAATTTGATGCCGGGGATGCGTTTTTCGTCAAACTCTTTGGATAGTGCTGTTTTAAAGGTTTTGATGGCGCGATCATAGTCGTTGCTTAAACTGTAGGATTGCCCAAGTCGGAATTGCGCTTGGGAGAGAAACTCTTCATTCGGCGCCATTTTTACCGCGCGCCGAAGCACGGGCGACGCCTCTTTGTAGCGTTCGAGGCGAATGAGACAGTCGCCGAGTTTATATTGCGCCATGGCTTTGATCAGCTTGTCGTCAGCCGATTTGGCGGAACTCTCAAAGTTTTCCGCTGCCAGCTCATAATTGCCCTTTTTAAAATACAACCCGCCGAGTTCAAAACGAGCTTCTTCGCGTACGACTTTGGGGATTTCCGGATCTTTGGACAGCGCTCGCAGTTCCTCTTCGGCCGTGTCAAATTCCTCCAAACCGATGTAGGTCTTGGCCTTGAGCAACAGTGTTTCCGGCACAAAATCGCTCTCGGGATAATTGCTCAGAATTTCATCAAACTTGCGCATTGCCTTTTTGTAATCGCGGCGGTAGTAAAAACATTTTCCGATCAGGATCAGGGCGTCGTCAAACCATCGGCTATTGGGAAAATATTCGAGAACGCGCGAGGAGCGTTCTATCGCCTGCTGGTAATTCTGCATTTCCTGCTGTGAGGCACGGCTTTTGGTGTCCTGTGCGGATCGCCCCGATTTTTTCAACTGCGCTTCTTCTTCGGGAGACAGCTCCACGACTTGCGTTTTTTCACGTTTTTTGCGTTCTTTTTCCGCCTCTCGATAAAACTTTTTGGCGTTGTAAAACGTGTTGTAATACGCGCAATCCGTCGTCAAAAGGACAAGCAGCACAAGCGTGAATATGTATAAAAGTTTTCTCATGAACGTAAAGGTTTCAAATCCTTTTTCACTGTCTGCCACAACTGCGGCAGCAGATCACCGGCTCTGCCGCGATAACTGACATCAACATAGTTGGATAACTCGGTTGGTTCCAAATTTATTTCGATGACAAAAGCGCCGCACTTTTTCGCTTCCAGCGGCAAATACGCGGCCGGGTAGACGGCAGCCGATGTGCCGATAGAAAAATAGACATCCGCGTCCTGAGCGACAGCAAACGAATCATCCAGGACATCCACCGGCAAGACCTCGCCAAACCAGACGACATCCGGTCTCACGAGTCCGCCGCACGCGCATCTCGGGACGGCGTCATGGTGAATCTCATCAATTCTTGTGCCACACTCATTGCATCGATTTCTCATAATATTGCCGTGCAATTCGTAAACAATTTTACTCCCGGCTTTTGCGTGCAAACCATCAATATTTTGGGTGCTGATAATAAAGCTGTCGTAATAGTCCTGCATCTCGGCCAATGTTGTGTGTGCGGCATTCGGTTTTACGTTTTCAATGATCGACCGTCGGTGCTCATACCATTCGAGCACGCGCGCCGGATTTTTCAAAAACGCATCCATGCTGGCCAACTCCTCAGGATTCAGTTTGGTCCAAATCCCGTCCTTGCCGCGGAATGTCGCGATGCCGCTTTCGGCGGATATTCCGGCGCCCGTCAGAACGCCAATTTTTCTGGCCCGGCATAACTGCTCGCAAACCTCATCCGTTATATTCATCTTTCGCCTTTGGCCGACATAAACTATTTAATCACAAAAAAACTATAAAGTTCCAATGAATGCCAAATTAACGCAAAATTCTCAAAGAATCAACACGAATTCATCCCTGGTAACAATACAATTAATGTAAAAGAACGTCACAGGTGTCCGCGATTTAACAATTTCTTAACATACTGTTTGGATTCTTTAATTTTTTTTTGTAAATAAAACTTCGCCCATTGTTGTACTTAAGCCCTTATTTTTTATAGGGAACATCGAGAAGACTTTCAGCATCAAGTCCTCAATTAATTTATGGCCCACTTTGTGCATGGGCGGCCATCGATCTTTACACAAACTTTATATTGAGAATGAACAGATTATCTCGAAAAACTCTTGGCCTCATAACGCTTGTCATCATTCTAGTGCTGATTGCCATTGCGTTATTTGTCAAATTTGACTACAAAGTCAAAGGTCCGGTTCGCCTGGTGGCGTATTCGGAATGGACATTAAATAATGTCGAAAAGGACAAGCTGATTACCAATCACATTCAAAATGGCAATAAAAATCAGCATGACATGACGTTGTTTCATTTTCAGCGCCCGGATTTTGTCCAGTTCGCATTGAACAGCGACTTGCACATTGGCGACGTTGTTGAACAAGGAGCGATGATCGCTCACTTTGTGTCTTCGGAAGATGCCATGTTGATCGCGACGCTCAAAGGCAGTTTGCAGCAAGCCCAGGCCAATTTATCCGCTTTGAGTGTGGGCGAAAAACAGGCGTTTCAGCAAGAAGCATCGCAGGCGCTCAGTTATGCCAAGGCGGAACTTGCCGCGTATGAACCGATTCTGAACCGCGCCAAAGAGTTGCACGCGCGAAAACTGATCAGCGATCAGGAGCTGGAGATAACGCAGTCTCAATACGATCTGTATAAAATCAATGTATCAGTGCAGGAAGCTCGATTACAATCGGTAAAGACCGGACAAAAACAGGAAGCAATTTCGGTCATCGAAGCGCAAGTGCAGTCTATTGCGGATCAGCTTGCCATCTATCAGGGAAAGCTCAATGCATCAACGATAAAAACGCCGGTCCGCGGCATGCTGGTCAAGCCGAACCGCACCCTCGCCGAGCTGTGCCACATTTGCGAACTTGATTCCATGATTGTCGAGATGCCGGTCGAAGCCTCCGAAATCCAAAACATACACATTGGCGCCCCCATGGTTGTCAATGTATCCGGTTCAAAAACCGTTGAGCTGCAGGTGGCCGCCATTGATCATAGCGCCACCATGGTGATGCTTCAACCGATGTACATTGTCTCCGCCGTTTTGCCCAATCTGGATTATCATATCAAACACGGTATGACCGGACAAGCAGAAATCTCAGCCGGCAAGTCCACCTTGTGGAATATGCTTGCCGAATCCTGGACTAGCTTTAGGTTCAATAAATACTATTCTGGGACAGTGCTATGAAGGCTCCGACAAGACGTGGAAGAAACGAGATAAAGTATTATATTGAACCGGCTATGGTGCCGGTTATTTTGGATCAGATTCGCGCGCATGTTGATCACGATCCGCACGCGCTTGACCGCCCCGGTTATCGTTATACCATCCGCAGTCTCTATTACGATTCTCCCAAACTGGATTTTTACTGGGAAAAGATGGACGGCATCAAAGTCCGCCGTAAACTACGCATCAGAACGTACAACACCTACGATCCGAATTCCGTCGCGTTTTTGGAAATCAAACGCCGTTACGGTACGGCGGTCGTCAAAGAGCGCGCCAAATACAATTTTGATGAAATCGTCGAGATCATGTCGTCTCCCGAACGGATTTGGTTGACCTATGAACAGGCGGCGGATCATTCGCTGGTTCTCGGCAAATGGGTCGATAATATTGTGCGCTGGGCGCTTGAACCAACTGTCGTCATCGCCTACGAGCGTGAGCCCTATGTTGGCCGTTTTAAAGATGAAAATGATATTCGCGTGACCTTCGACTATGACGTCCGCGCGCGTTACACGGAAACACCGGCCGAACTGTTTGAGGAAAGCGGTATGACGCTGGTCGTAAAAAACCTCGTCATTCTCGAGCTCAAGTTCAATCAGTTTATGCCCAAATGGATGCGCCAGATGGTACAGAATATGAATCTTCGTCAACGCTCCATTTCCAAATACTGCATGGGCGTGGATGAGGAAATTTTAAATAACTAAGAGGATTTGAATGGAACCCACCGTGTTTGATGCGCTGATTGGCAGCGCTCCAACCATTTTCTTTTTTGATGTTCTTATTAATGTGGCCCTTGCTTTTATTCTCGGCTTCTTTATCGCTGTCATTTATCGATTCACCTATCAGGGTTATGCCTATTCTGCCGCGTTTGTCAATACGCTGATATTAATCTCCATGGTAACGGCTGTGGTCATTATGGTCATCGGCAATAATCTGGCGCGCGCTTTTGGTCTGGTTGGCGCCATGTCCATCATCCGGTTTCGTACGGCAGTCAAAGATACCAAAGATATCGCTTTTGTCTTTTTCTCTCTGGCCGCCGGTTTGGCCGCCGGCGCCGGCAATCATATGGTTGGGCTCACCGGATGCATCCTGATCGGTATAATTGTCCTGATTCTCTACTTTTTCAATTTCGGCATCAATGTACACAAAGAATTGCTGCTGCGTTTCTGGGTTGAACCGGTTGAAGATGAAAATCCTCCCTACTTGCGCGTATTTGAAAAATATCTCAAATCACATCGGCTGATCAATATGAGGTCGGCAAAATTGGGGCAGTTTTTGGAAATGTCATTTAACGTGAAATTCAAAGATGATGCGAATCATCAAAAGCTCATTAAGGAATTAAATATCATCGAAGGTGTTGAGAAAATTTCCCTCGTCGTTGGTGAGACCACCGACGATCCAAGCGCCTAACAGCACAACCACGAATTACGCTCATGCCCCACATATCCGTTTGTCTCATGAGTGTAATTCGTGGCTCGATTTTTTGACCGGTGGTTCGTAGCGCTCAAAATAGCCGATCAATTCTCCCCTCTCATCCCGAACAGCCCGCATATAAATTCTGTACTTTTCGTTATCCGTAATCAACCGTTCATCCAAGCCGTTTTTCATCTCGGCAAAAATCTCCAGCATCATCTTTTGCGATGCTTCGTTATGGCAGTCCATCACATTGGTTTCAAGCAGCCCCTCGCCCATTTTGTAGTGATTAATCGCCGCTTTGTTCATATAACGGATGATATGGTTCATATCACAAAAAGCCACCGGATTTTTTAAACTGTTCAAAATCGCATCTTTGGTCTTTTCGTTTATCATAATTTTTCCTTTTGCGCTTCGACCCAGTAGAGATCAGGCTGTTCAACAGTTTTGATGGCGATAAATCCGGCCGCCTGCATCAGCAACTGCAGATGTTCGGATTTTGGCAATTTATCAAACGACACGACTCTGGTCATTTTAGCATGGTGATAATTTAATTTTCTCGAACAACAATTGTGAAAAATAAGCGCCGCGCCCCCGGGTTTGAGCACCCGATAAAATTCGGCCAGGGCGCAGTGCGGTTTTTGAATGTGCGGAAAGGTTGAATAACAGACAATTTTATCAACGGAATGTGAGGCCAGTGAGAGACGGCACGCATCAGAACACAGATAACTGATGTGGTGGTCGTTGATATTTTGCTTGGCGGCCGATAACATTTTGTCGGAAATATCGATGGCGAACACGTGGCCGGTGTTTACGAGTTTTGCGAGCGGCGCGGTGAGAATTCCAGTCCCGGCGCCAATGTCAAGAATGATATCATCCAGCTGGACGTGGAATTTGCGCATGGCTGCGACCAGCGATTCGGTGGATGTTTTGTTGTGCCAGGTGCCGGCCAGCTCGTTGAAAAAAGACCGATGTGCTTTTGACATATTCTAACGGGATGTAAAAAGCGGTTCGCGTTTTATTCGATTTAAAAAAATTGGAACGACAATCAGAATGGTCAAAACGCCGGGCATTCCCATGAGCACAGATCCGATAGAAAAGAATTTTCCCGACAGGCCAAGGATGGGCGCTAAAACCATCACCATCAAAAATAAAACAAAACGCGAAACAAGCAAGCCAATTAATTGAATCCAGAACAATCCGAGTTTGGTGCGATGGTAAAGCAGATAGAGCGTGACGGTCAGAAAAATAAATTCGACGGTCATAACATGCAGGATGGGCGGCGAGATCGGCGGCATCCCGGTCATCATCGAGGACAGCAGCGGCGCCAGAATAGCGACGCCCAAGGCCAGCGGCAAATTGAGAAAAAACGCGGCCGCGGCAATGGGCCAAAACATCGGCAAAAACGTCGCGCCCAAGCCCACGGCGTGAAAGAGCATGGGAAATAAAACGGCGAGCGCCACAAACATGGCGCTCAGCGTAATTTGTTGTGTTCGTTTATGCACGATGGCCTCAAAAGCTGTAAAAGATTTCGGTCATGAACGTTCGACCCGGCATGGGATAGCCGTAGATGGTTTGGTAATTTTCATCAAGCACATTTTTGAGCGACAGTTTGAGCCCAAGTGTTCGCCACGGCACAACATTAACGGCCAGGTTGATGAGCGTATAATCCGGCAGTTTATTCTGGCGTTTGTCATTGCCGTACAATTCAGCGGCATGCATAACCGTGGCCATCAGGTCGACGAGGCCCAAATCATAACCGGCATAAAAGGTGAATTTTTTCTCCGGCGCGCCCTGGGTTTCTTCGCCCAAATGCATATCAGACCACGAGGCGGAGACGTTGAGCGGTGTCATCGGCTGCCATTTGGCGGACAATTCATAGCCGTAATGGACAAAATCACCCGAGTTTCTAAACTGCGGTCTGCCGGCTTCAAACACGGTACGAATCATATTGTCGCCTTCGGATTGGAAGACAACCGCTTCCATTTGGGCATGACTGCCAATATTCTGCGTCAGACCAATTTCATAATTCCACAGGCGTTCCGGTTTGAGCTCTTCGTTTCGCGGCGGAAAGATGTAGAGCTCGCGGATAGACGGGCTGCGAAATCCTTTGGCCGCAGAGACGCGAATGGATGTAGACGGCATAATGTTGGCCACCACACCGATTTTCGGCAACAGCTCGGAACCGTAAATATCGTGCTGCTCAAAACGTACGCCGCCGGAGGCGATAAAACGTTTCAGAAAAACCTGCTGGGTATGAAGATAAGGCGCCCATTCGGTCATAAAATATTCGGAATAATCAATGACCGGGATTTGCGGGAACGAATCTTTGGCATCGCCGCCATAATTTTTATAATCAAAGCCGATGGTGGAAATGTTGCCCGTCCACAACCTGGCGTTATGGTACATCATCAAACCGACGGTTTGATCGTTCGACTTCCAGCCGTCATAAATTTCGTGCCGGCCGAAATTGCCGTGCAGCTTGACGTACGAATCGCCCAAGCGCCCCTGCTGGTTCAACGTCACATCCGCGCCGGAACGACGAATATCGTACCAATGATCCTCCATGGGTTGATCCATCGTGCCCGGATCCAAAAGACGGACATCGTTGTAATTGGCATTAAATTCCAAATTGGTATTATCATTGAATGCATAGCCCACATGCGCGGTGGAAAAAGCGCCTTCATAATTTGAAAAATCGCGATGCCCGTCGGTGCGTTGGGTGCCGAGGGTCACGTAATAATTAAAATTGTTGATTTTGCCGCCATGGTGCAGATTCAATTTTTGGCTATTGAAATTTCCCGCGCCGCCACGAAAGGTGGTGACAAATCCATCCTCACGCACTTTTTTGGAGACCAGATTAATGACGCCGCCCATGGCATTGGCACCGTAAAGGAACGAGGCCGGTCCGCGCAGAACCTCAATCTTTTCGAGTCCGTCAAGAGAATAGGCATCCGGCAGCGGATGGCCCATCAAGCCCATAATATCCGGGCGGCCATCGCGCAGCACGAGAACGCCGGTCACCGGCGAACCGCCAACGCCGCGAATGGAGATGCCGCCGGCCGCGCCCGAGGCAATGCCGTATCCCATTACCGCGCGCTCGGTGATAAAAACTCCCGGCACGTGATCCTTGACCAATTCCAACGGCGAGCTGGTGATGGACTGCTCGATCTGTTGCGCACTGATGACCGCCACACTGGCGGCGATATCTTTTTGCGCGTCCGCCACTTTGGTGGCCGTGACCACCACCGGATTAAATTTATATTTCACGGAATCCGCCCCGCTTTCCGCCAACAGTTGCGACACCAAAAGCAGCGCCGACAGTATTCCGATTTTTAACATCATAGCAACATCTCCTTTATTAAGAAACTATTTCAGCCCTTTTCCGGTGGACGTCATCACCAGGCTTCCGTGTTTGACGCCCTTGGTGCCAATTAATTCGTTCGCCAATTTGCGCACAACCTTGGCGCAGCCGCGAACAGCCGATACTTCGAGACTGTTCTCTTCATCCAGTTGAACATGCATGGTGGAAATAATTTCCTGCAACGGTCCCTGCGACTGCGCCAGCTTTTTGGTGATGGTGTTCAGCTTTTGATCCACAATGACGGTCAAGGTACCGACGACCTTGTCTTTCGGATCTTCCCATTCATCCCGAACAAGCGAGTCTCGTATCAAATCACGGATCGCTTCCGAACGATTGGCATAACCTTTCTTTTTTATATACTGGTCAAATTTTTCCAGCAGCGCTTCGTCAAGCGAAACGCCGAAACGAATGAGCGAACTCATGCAATACTCCAAGTGTTACGTTTTTTTAAAAGGTAGCACGATATACTACCAATGTCAAGCTCTAATTATTCCGATTATCTTGAAAAAATGTCCTTTTGGACAACATCAAAATTGTCAAATCAAATGACTTTTGGGAATCTTGATTTTTTCTGTTAAACTGGTCTAAAGATTTAGGAAAAGATCATGCTGGCAAAGGTGACGGTGGAGCGCTGATCATCCATGATCGCGTTCTCGTACGTCAGCAATGTGGCGTGTGAGGGTGGAAGAAATTCCAAAAGTGTGCGCATGGCCGCATATCCGCAGATGTGGTATCGATTATTCGAGCGGGCAAAATGGGCGTCAAGCTCTAGTTTATTTTGAGCAGCCATGCTGTTGAGAATGGCCTTGTCGAGATGTTCAACTTTGGTGAGCAAAAAAGAATCCGGCGTAAACGTATCGCCATAATGCGGACCGATGTGCGAAAAATCAACGCTGGCGACAAAACAAATGGAACCGCTATACTCGCTCAGCACGGCGCGCATGGCTTGGGTAAATTCGGCAAACTGTTCGCGTTCCGAAACTGACATATTATAGGAAAATGAGCAGAGCACGGGCAAAATTTTAAAATCATGTTTGTGAACATGTTTGAGAAACAGCGTTTGAAACTCGATGCTGTGCTCATCGCGGTGCACAATTTCGTCGTGGCGAAAATCGGTTGTGCATTGTTCCACAACTTTTTTCACCAGAGCTTTATTTGTTTGAACAAGACCAAGCGGCGTCGAATAATCCTTGTCCGTCATTACAAAGGACTGATGGGTGAACTGATGCGAAATACCGAGGACAACAAACAAATCAACAGCTCGGGCGATTTCCAGGGCGTTGTAGGCCGAAGCATAGGCAGGCCCACCCAGGCGGGGATCGATGTGCGGGAGAAGCATCCCTTTGATGTGTTTATCGCGGAACCGTTCCACCGGCACAGCGCTCGTCGCCTCACGGCCGTAACGCTCCAGTTCATTTTTGAGAGCATTTGGCTCTTCCGCATAGCTTGACCCGACGCAGACCGGTTGCCGCACCGGGAGCTGTCGAAAAGCGTGCGCAATCTGCTGCAATCGTTTCTCCGACCGTTTGTTGACGAGCAACAAGCCGTCATCCATTTTTTTGATCAACTTTTTCAGCCGATCCACATTGAGAAACGTATTAAACTGACGCATATAGATGGAGGTTAAATCGTCGATGGAATGCCGGCCATCAAAAAATTGCAGCAAATAATAGAGATCCTGCGGTAAAAGAATGACCACATCGGAAAGTTCGAGAGGATCTTTCAATCCGATAAAAAATTGCTTTTTATCGTCTTCGTAACGAAACGGCTCGAGACCGACGCGCACGTGCGGGTAATCAATGCGAGGATGCTCTTTTAAATGATGCGTTAACCGTTTCATGCACACACTTTCCGGACATCAATTACTTGGTATCGAAGGAGGTTGCTTTTGCGTTTTATCGCTTTCGAGCAAAGAAGGTGTCGATTCCGTTTGCAACTTGTTTAAAATATAAGCCTCCTGAGCGGCCGTGCTCATGTTTTGCAGCGTCGTGGTCGCACTGTCGGAGCTCGCGATTTGCGCATAAAGTGTTGATGATGTTGAACTCTGGCGTTGATACGTTGGCACCGGTTTGGTAAGCTGAACCAGAGCTTCGCGCGGATCAAAGCCCTCGCGATTCGGCAGCCGCAAGTCGTAACCGCGCGGCACGCGAATGGTGTTATTGATCACCGAGCGACGAAACGCGGGATTGTAGGCAACGAGCGTATCTTTATGAACTTTGAACGTATCAACCAACTGCTGCAGATAAAAATCATCTTGCAAAGTTACGCTTTGATACTGCGTCGCCGGATAGGGTTCAATAGCGCCAAAATAGGTTTTATAATGCGCGGCAACGTGTGACGCGGCCAGAAATTCAGCGTAAAAGTTTTTTGAGGCAAAACCAAAAGAACCACTTTGATAATTGTCGTAAATGACGCCAAAATCTTTGGTGCCGTGACGCGCCACCGCCCGCTGCATGCCGTTAAGTCCATGATTGTACGCGGTAATCGCCAGCGGCCAGCTCTGCAACTCGTCGAAATTTAGCTTGAGCAATTGCGCCGCCGCATCCGTCGCCGTGATCGGATCAAGACGTTCATCGACAGCATAATCGATCGTCATAAATAACCGGCCCGTATAGCGCATAAACTGCCACACCCCGGCGGCGCCAACTTTGGAATAGGCTTTGTAATTAAAGAGGGACTCGACATGCGGCAGATAGGTCAATTCAAGCGGCAGCCCATAGGATGAAAATATTTTTTCAATATCAGAGCGATAGAGCCCGGATCGTCGGATACTTTCAGCAAAACGATCACGCAGACCGAGCTGCGCGCGAACATTGTAAACGGCTTTGCTGAATTTGTGCGGATCATCGGATTGGGACCAGACAATATAAACATGGCGTTGTTCTCGCGTCAACGAATCCAGATGAACGGGCTCGTTCAGACTCGCCAGATGCTGCAGAATTTGCCGGTAGTCGGTTTTGAACTGCTCCACAATTTGCCATTTTTTGGAGAGACTCACCGAGTCTGGATAATAATTGTTCAAGTTGATCACTTTGTATATGATGGAGAGATCATCCTGATCATGAATGACGACGTGATTGGATGAATACTGGCTGTAAATTCTCGTCCAGAATTCGACGTTTTTTTCGATTTGACGCGGAATTGGAAAAAGTTCATCAGCGCGAACAAAAGATGTCAGCATCAGCAGACAAAAAAGCCACACCAGGCCCAACATTTTGAAAACGTGTTCCAACTGACTGATTTTAAAAGCACAGATGCAAGAAAAAAATACTGCCATGTCCCTACTTCATCCCATGGTTAAGGTTTACTGCCCGGCACGGATGTCCATTCCGAAAACCGATTATTTTTTGCCATAAAAACGTCCATTCCTCCGAATTGTCTATCCAAACACAGAGTAGATACAACAATCAAGGCCCAGAATAAGTACATCTATTTCAGAGTTTTGCTAAAATATTTATTTGAGCTGCAATGCAGCCCGAAAAAGAGGACACCTCATTTGAGAAAAGAAAAGGTGTACAACAGGTTGACTCAGGGAATCGGATCGAGATCAATCTCGTCCCAATCAAGTTTTTTGCGCGCCAGAAAAATTTCGGCCATGTGGGGTTGCTGTTGAATAATGTTTGCGACGATCTCGAGCAATTTTGCCTTGTCCATTTTTTTGAGATCGTTGAGCACGTTCGCGATATTGAGGAAATCCGGCGCATCATTCACCCAACCGTACAACAGGGCGATGGCGTGCACACAGAGCTCCGAACCACTGTCACACGTGCAGGTGCTGATAATTTCCTGCTCGTGCAAGGTGATGCGAACGTCATATTTTTCAAAGAAATTTCCCACGCGACCGGATATCTTGTTCCGGTAAACGACAGCGTTTTCCACTTGGGAATTTTCGTAATACGATAATGCTTCTCCGTCGGTGGCATCGGCATCAAAAACGGCGATCTGCTCATAGCCGATTTTTTTCAGCTCATCTGCAATTGTGTCATCGTTCTCAAGAGGCATTATCATACAGGGATTAAAACTTTCGTCATTTTAGTGCTCGTATCATACAAAACGAAAAATTAACTCGCAAGAACAAATTTGGTCGAAGTATAAAAAAAATGCGATTTATGCTCACCGTCCGAAAAAAGCATCCATTTTTTCCTTGCGAGCGCGAATTCGCTCCGCTTCTTTTCTGGCGTCGTCCGCCCATTTTCCGTTCGGCTCAACATTGACCGCTTCTTCGAGCGCCTCAATGGCATTCATATATTCATCTTTATCTTTTTTTGTATAGGCCAGACCGGTATAATAATGCGGTTCGCCGCGGTCTGGAAAGAGGATCGAGGCGCGGCCAAACGAATCCAACGCCTCCCAAAGCGCATTGACCGATCCTTTTTTATACAGGCGCAATCCGGTTGCCATGTGAAGCTGGTATTGCGCCTCCTTGTAGTCCGGTTTTTCGTCCAGCGCTTTTTGGAAGAGTTCTTTTGCTTTATCATATTTTTTCGCATTCAGCGCGGCAAGTCCTTCCCGCAGGTAACGCAACGCAATATTCTGGACGCTGTCAATTTTTGCCAGTTGAGATTCGATGTGCAGTGTATCGCCGCCGAGCGCCAACGCGCTGGTGTAATCGCCTTTGGCCTGTTCGTACTTTTCCAGGTCAAAGTAAAGATCTCCTTTTTTCTCAACGGCCAGCGCGCGCGCCGCATCAATTTTTATGGCGTTTTCAAAATAGCTCAGCGCCGATTTAGCGTCATCGGGTAAAAACATCTCGCCACGCTGGATGACGGTCAAATAATAGTTGGCCCTGTAGCTGTCATTTTCAGGTTGATAATAATTCGCCCGCTCATAGGAAAAAAGGGCGCGGTCAATCGAATCCATTCGGGCATACGATTGCGCCAGAAGAAAATGCAACGCCGCATTGGTCGAGTCCGCTGCCAGGGCGTTTTGACAATATGAAATGGTCGCAGCGTAGTCTCTTTCATCAAAGGATTTCTGCGCCACTTTTGTCGGCGTACAAGAGAAAAGAAACAGGAGTAAAATCAGCACTATTTTTCGCATATCAGTCCTTTGGTTACAGCACGCATCATAAAAACGGATTTGTTTTGATGGCGGGGCCGGCAAAAAAAATGTCGAGCCGTCCTTGCCACCAGTTAGGGGGGTCACCGGTGGCGGGGGTGTGGACGCCCGACATTTTTATTCTTGTTCAAACTTTTGATAATATAACTTTCTTTTCAAAAATTAAAATAGAGAAATTTCCGTATTTTGCAGTACAATATTTCCCCTAAACGTGATTAATCCAGGGTGATCAATCCCTCTTTAATGGCATAACGAACCAGGTCGGCGACATTGCCGAGATTCAATTTTTCATTTATACGATGCCGGTGCGTTTCCACGGTTTTCGGGCTGATGAACAACATCGCCGCAATTTCTTTGTTGCTGTGTCCTTCAGCCAAAAGTTTTAAAATTTCTTTTTCGCGAACGGTCAACGGACTCGCATCCTCAACGGTTTGCGGCGTGAGCCAGTCCTTCACGACGCCCTTTGAGATGGCCGGACTCAAATAGATTTGATCATGAATAACATAGTCAATAGCACTTTTGAGTTCGTTCACGGCGGATTCTTTCAGCAGATAGGCAGAGGCGCCATTTTTCATGCACTCTTTGATGTAGACCTCTTTATTATGCATGCTCAGTATAATGATTTTGGTTTTTGGCGAGTGCGAACGAACCTCGCTTATCACCTCAACACCGCGCAGTTTGGGCATGGTGATATCGAGGATGAGAATATCCGGCTGCAACTCGACGGTAATTCGTATCGCCTCGTGGCCGTCGCCTGCCTGCCCGACAATCTCCATATTGCCGAAAGATTCGAGCAAATGCGCAATCCCTTCGCGGACGATTTGATGATCATCCGCCAAAATGACTTTTAAATTATCCATACGTTTCCTTTGTTCGAAACGGAATCATAATATCAATTTGTGTTCCGGCTTGCGGCGCCGATTGAATGGAGAACTCGCCTCCCAGCATCTCAATCCGTTCCTTCATATTGATCAAACCGAATCCACGTTTGCGCCGTTGAGTGACGCCGTCAAAATCAAAGCCGTCGCCATTATCAGAGATCGACAGAGATATTTGCTCTTTTGTTTCCTTTAATTTGATTTGAACCTGCGTCGCATGCGAATGTTTCATGATATTGCCCAACGCCTCCTGAGAAACCCGGAACAGCGCTGTTTCGAGACTCTTGCTTTTTTTCCGCTTCAGCCACCTTTTTTCGAATTTGACATCGATATGCCCCATGAGGCGAATGGTATGTAGCAGGTCTTCCAACGCCACGACCAGGCCAAAATCGGCTAACAATTGCGGGCTCAACCGGTAGCAAATGGCACTGGCTTCATTCATCGCCGAAGACAATTTTTCTTCGGAACTGAACAAAACGCGTTCGGCCATCTGCACATCTTTTTTCAACAAAGCTTTGGCGGAGGAGATTTCGAGCTGCAAGGCGAAAAGAATCTGCCCAAGTGAATCATGAATATCGCGAGAAATACGCCGCTGCTCTTCCTCGGACGTCTGGATCAATCGTTCGGCGAATGCCTTTTTTTCAGACAGCACAGTCACGGCATCCGTCGTTTCAATAATCAATCCGGCAAAACCGAGCAGCTCTTCTCTTTCAGTGATAATGGGAGCGACGATCACTCGGTAGTGTCGAACGCTGTTTTTTGCTCCACACGAAAACGTTTTTTCTTGAGATTGTTTCGTCTTGTCAACATCATCACACAAATCCATAATGAGTGTGGACAAAGCTTTGGGCCGAAAATTGTGCACGGCCTTATTTTCAACTCGTCCCCAATTGAGCTGAAAATTTTGGTTCACTTTAAGAAAATGGCGATCAATGGTCAAACCGAAAACATCATACGGCGTACTTTCAAAGAGCGCACGATAGCGCGCTTCGTTTTCGATCAACTCGATCTCTGCCTTTTTACGATGGGTGATATCCTTGATAAATCCTTCCACGCCGCTGACATGGCCATTTTCGTACACGCGCCGGACGTTTATGGCCACCCAACGATTGACATTGTATCGGTCCTGAAACGAAAATTCTTCCCACTCAAACGTTGTACCACCCATGGCCCGTTTGAGCACTTTGTGCAACTTTTTATTCCATTCTTCATGCAGTTTGGAAAACAGCCGCTCGTTCAGTTCCTCTCTCGAATAGGTCAAAATCTTTTCAGCGGAGGAATTATAATGCCGCAATTGGTAATTGACATCGATAAAAAAATAGCCGTCAATGGATCGCTTGATGATATCGCGGAACCGTTCTTCGGAGGCGCGAATCGTTTCCGTTGCCTTTTTGTAAGGCGTGATATTTCGGATGACCGCTAAAACGTGTGAGGATTTGAAACCCGAAAAACATGTTAAATGAATTTCAAAATTGAGCACTTCGGTCGCGCGGCGATAGTCGATCTCAAAATGATGGTCACCGCCGGCCTGGCACTTTTCAAGATAGCCGTGAATCGTCTTTTTTAAGGATGCCTTTGATTGATCAAAAGCTAATAATTCGGCAAAAAAATAGCCGATTAACTCGTCCTTTGTCTTGTCAAAAAATAACGTTGATGATTTGTTACAATCGACAATCCTGCCGTCGTTAACTAAAAAGATGGCGTTATGAATGGCATCGAACAACGAGTGATATTTTCGTTCATTTTCGACAATTTTATCTTCGTTCAATTTTTCCCGCGTCATGTCACGCGCAATACCGAGGACCGCGCGCACCCCGCCGTTATCGGACAACGGCACCAGACGCGTATCCAAGAAAATTCGGGTACCATCGTTTAGTTCAGTCCAGTCCTGTCCACGCCTCGGCGAACCGGTCTCAAAAACATCTCGTAAAACGCGTCTCTGCGCATCATTTGTATTCGTGCTGAAAAAAGAGGTGCGCTGCATGCCGGCCGGATTTTTTCCATCCGATTGAATCAGCTTTTTGGCATACTGATTCAGATACTCCACCTGGTCATCGTGATTAATGACAAAAATATAATCGTCAGCCGATTCCGCCAGGGTGCGATAACGGCGTTCACTGTCAAGCAAGGCAAGTCGAGCGCGCTGGTGTTCTTTTATTTCAGTTTCAAGCCGTTGATTTATCTCCAAGAATTCACGAATGAGGTGTGGGATAAACGGTTTTTGATTTCCGGGAAACATCTCCTGAATCGGATCATCAGCAGGTTTCCTTTTTTTCTCAGGCTCCGTCAGTTCTGATCGGTGCACCGTGTTGTACACCTCGCGCCAATAGCCATTGGAGATATCCGCAACAACTTTGAATAATCGCGGCTGTAACTGCATAATTTCTTCACCGGACAAGATGGTCAACGGAAAAGTTGAAAAGGTTGACAGGACATGGCCGAGTTGTTGGGGGCGAATCCAGAAACTATTAATGATCAAAGCGCCTGCCGGCTCTGCATTAAAATAACGCTCCGGTGAAGACACGAGCGCACAATTATAGATATCAACGATATTGTGCAAGGCATCAGTCGACGCATCATGTCCCGGCACATCGAGAACAGATTTCAGCAACAACACCAGCTCGTGCTGGTGCTCATTCAGTTTCACTTGAATCGATTTTTCAATGTCGGGCAAGATCATACTTTGAGGTAAATCGTCCATTCTTTATATTATAGCATCATAAAAAAATATTCAAATTTTAAAAAGGCATCGTCCCTGGGTAATTCAATATAGGTCAAACAACATTTTTAATCAAGCCTGGATTTTGAAAGGTTGTGATATACTGCGAAAATTTATATATTTGTAAAAATCAAAATATTGAGGTGCCAATGCCGGAAAACAAATATGTTATTGGTGTTGATCTTGGCGGAACAAAAATTTATTCGATTGTTGTTGACAAGGATGGAAAAATCATTGCGACAGCGCGGAAGAAAACTAAATCCGAGCAGGGATTTGCGGCGGTAGGCGACCGTATTGCAAAATGCATAAACGAAGCGGCGGTAAATGCAAAGATTGATTTGGCGACGGATGTTGCGGCCATTGGCGTCGGTTCGCCGGGGCCGCTTGATTTAACAGAGGGAAAAATCATTGAAACGCCGAATCTGAAATGGAAAAATGCGCCACTGCGCGCCAAATTGGAAGAGTTGCTCGGCAAAAAGGTGACCATCGACAACGACTGTAACGCCGGCATTCTCGGCGAATATGCTTATGGCGCCGGACATGGTGCGCAGGATATGGTCGGTTTGTTCATCGGCACTGGCATCGGCGGCGGCATCATTATCGACGGCAAGCTATTGCACGGCTACAACCAAAACGCGGGTG
>CAYSNA010000002.1:0-42511 GCA_964432185.1 uncultured Cytophagia bacterium | reverse complement strand
GGCGGATTTTCCTGATCTTGATTTGTTCGATATCGACGTCAAGATAGACACAGGAGCATACACCAGTTCGATCCATTGCCATAACATTTCTATTTTGAATAACGATGGTGATCGCCTGGTGCATTTTAATCTCCTCGATCCGTCACATCCGGAATATGACGAAAAGGATTATATTTTGCCGTTGCACAAAACCAAAATCGTCAAAAGTTCTTCCGGTGAGACTCAGGAACGGTCGTTCATCAAAACACATATCGTACTGTTTGGCCGCCGTATTCCCGTTGAATTGTCCTTGACTGACCGCTCGGATATGCGCTTTCCCGTTTTGCTGGGTCGAAAATTGTTGCGCCGTCGTTTTGTGGTGGATGTATCCGAAGAACATCTCTCCTTTCACCACAAACAGCACCATTTATCTTAATAGTGAGGACCACAACGTGAAAATTGCCGTATTGTCTCGAAACGGTAAGCTCTACTCCACACGACGACTTTTGCAGGCCGGAGAAGAGCGCGGCCACGACATGCACCTTGTTGATTACCTGCGCTGCTACATGGACATCACCTCGCGGCATCCCAAAGTCTATTACAAAGGTCAGCAGTTGGAAAATTACCACGCCGTCATCCCACGTATCGGGGCATCGCGAACATTTTACGGCACAGCCGTGGTGCGGCAGTTTGAAATGATGGGCGTTTTCCCGACCAATGAATCACAGGCCATCACTCGCTCGCGCGATAAACTGCGCAGTCTGCAACTGCTGGCCCGCGCCGGCATCGGCTTGCCAGTGACCGGTTTTGCGCATTACACCCAGGATATCGACGGCCTGATCAATCTTGTCGGCGGGGCGCCGTTGATCGTCAAATTGCTCGAGGGCACGCAGGGCATCGGCGTTGTTTTGGCCGAAACCAAAAAGGCGGCGACGTCGGTCATCCAGGCGTTCCGCGGTCTGGATGCCAATATTTTGGTGCAGGAATTTATCAAAGAAGCCAAGGGAGAAGATATCCGTTGTTTTGTCGTCGGGGCGCGCGTCATTGCGGCGATAAAACGCAAGAGCGCCGAAGGCGAGTTCCGCTCCAACCTGCATCAGGGCGGCAAGGGCGAAAAAGTAAAACTCAGCTCCGAAGAGCGCGCTATTGCCATACGCGCGGCGAAAACCATGGGATTGAATGTGGCGGGCGTTGATATTCTGCGCTCGAACCACGGACCGGTGATAATGGAAGTGAATTCGTCGCCTGGATTGGAAGGCGTTGAAACCATTTCCGGCGTGGACGTTGCCGGGAAAATTATCGAATTTGTCGAAAAAAACGCGCATAACAAAAACAAGATCAAGGACAAGGTGAGAGGCTGACGGTGGAATCGATTTGCATCAACGGTGAGCAGATTCGGCGCGGCGATACAAAACAAATCGCCCTCAATATTGCCAAACTGCCGACGCACACGATGATCGATTTGCCCGTTTACGTGTATGCCGCGGAAAAAGAGGGGCCTACGCTGCTGTTGTCCGCCGGCCTGCACGGCGATGAAATCAATGGCATCGAAGTAATTCGTCGCATGATTGAAGATGACTCGATCCGGCCGATCGCCGGAACAGTCATCGCCATCCCCATTGTCAATATTTACGCGTTCATCCATAATTCGCGCAATTTTCCCGATAACAAGGACATGAATCGAAGTTTTCCCGGCAACAAAACCGGATCGCTCGCCAAATATCTCGCCTATTTGCTGGAGACCGAAATTTTGCCGCACATCGACTGCGGCGTCGATTTTCATACCGGCGGCGCCAGCAAAATGAATTTTCCGCATATCCGCTGCGAGGTCGGCGTTTTAAAGTCCTTTGAATACGCGCAGGCATTTTCTCCGCCGTTCATTGTGGCGTCCAAACCGCCGGATCATTCCTTTCGAAAATCAGCCACCAGCAAGGGGAAAAGTGTACTCACTTTTGAAGGCGGCGAATCGCTGCGGTTTGACGACATGGTCATTCAGGAAGGCATTCGCGGCATTTTACGCTTGATGAAATATCTCGGTATGAAAAAAAACGGGCCGCACTCCAACGATCCGATTTTTCTCAAAAACAGTTGGTGGAATCGCGCGCCCCACTCCGGACTCTTTCGATCCCATATCGAACCCGGGCAGTCGATTCGTAAAAACCAGATACTCGGCCATATCACCGATCCTTTCGGCGATTTTGAGTACACCATCAAAGCCCGTCAATCCGGTTACATCATCGGCCTTAACAATATGTGCGTGGTGAATAAAGGGGACGCGCTCATTCATATCGGCTCGCACGCATGATGTTCAACACAACGGCAAACATGCACAGCATCCATTTTTGTCGATGTCATACGAGAATTACAAGAGAAAAGGTTTAAAATGGATTTTACTATTCGCCCGGCCACTCAGCACGATGTGGACACGATACTCTTTTTTATCAATCAACTCGCCGAGTATGAAAAGCTTGAAGATCAGGTAAACGCGACCAGAGAACGCATCCTGTTGTATGGTTTTGCGGAGTTTCGTTATTTTGAGGCGCTGCTGGCTGAAGCGGCGGACGGCACACCCTTCGGCCTGGCCCTGTACTTTTTTACCTTTTCGACCTTTTTGGCCAAACCCTCTCTTTATCTCGAAGACCTGTTTGTGCTGCCCGAGTATCGCGGCAACGGCATTGGCAAACAGTTTTTCCGCGAGCTGGTGGCTATCGCCAAAGAACGGAACTGCGGCCGCATCGAGTGGTCGGTGCTGGACTGGAATACACCCTCCATTCAATTTTATAGGGCGCTTGGCGCCCGGCCGGTGGACGGCTGGACCGTCTACCGACTTGATGAACAGGCGCTGTCCACATTTCATATCGATTGAAAAATTTTTCTCGGCGCTCCCGTTTGCATTTTTGCTGATTAGCTGTATATATTTGCAAAAGTGCGGCAGCCAAAGAAATCCCACCTTCAATCCATTCACAAACGTATCGGTGTATGACATTTTCTCTCGCAAATATGGCGCGACTCTGTCTGTTGTGTTTTCTGCCGGTTTATCTGGTGTACGCTTTGCCCCGGGTGCCGCAATACGAACCGTATGATATAAAACTGACCTGTATTCCCACGGACAATCCGTATGTGGCCTATCGTCTCTGGGCCGATTTTTCGGGCCCCAATGGCGAGTTTTTTCAGGCTGAAGGATTTTGGAACGGCGGCACTGAATGGATCATTCGCGTGGCCCTGCCCGTCGCCGGACTTTGGAACTACACGACGCATGCGACGGATCCATTGCTGGATCAAAAATCCGGCACGATCGAATGCACCGCTTCAAACAATCGCGGTTTTGTCTATCAATCCGGCCGCCATTTTTATTATGAGGATGGTACGCCGTTTTTGAGGCTCGGCGATACGTGCTGGCGACTTTATCGCAGCAAAAACGTGCCGTTTGAAACGCATTTTAAACCCTATGTTGATGCGCGTGCGGAGCAAGGCTTTAATTATATCATCGGCGTCATTCATACGTTGGGTGATCCGTCCATCAATGAGGGCGGCAGTTTGTGGGAAAATGATACGGATTTGAATCGACTTCGCCCTGAGTATTTTGCGTGGGTTGATAAACGCGTTCAGTATATGGTTGAGCGCGGCATCGTGCCGGGCATTTTGTTCGTCTGGGCCGATACGTTTGATGATTTTTATCAACCTCCGTATGATCGCGATACTTTTTCGCGATTTCGCCGCTATATCGTTGCGCGCTACTGGGCCTACAATGTGTTCTGGATCATTTCCGGCGAATATTCCGAAACGATGAGCGCGCACGATTATGACTACCACGGCGAACACATTACCTTTGGCAACGATTATGCCGATTCCGGAATTTACGATATTGGCGATCCCTACGGTCATCCGATTTCCATCCACCCGGGGGGACAGCAGAGCACTAGCCAGGATTATCCGTTTTTTTCCGACTGGCTCTCATTTACCATGCAGCAGCACTATGGGAGTCCCCGCTACCTGCACGGCGAAATTTTAAAGGATTACACACTTGGACTGCCGGTCTGCAATGATGAATTTGGTTATGAAGGGCCGACGGACCCGAACGATCCGCTTTATGAGAAAAGCAATCAATCGGCACGGGATGCCCGTAAAGACGCGTGGACGCTCGTTTGTGCCGGCGCGTATTTCACGTTTGGCAATCTTTATACGTTTACCGGCAAGGAATACAAACTCGATCTGAATCATCTCTATTCGCCGGGTGCGCATTATATGGGTATTCTTGGCGAATATATGAGAAATAACGTCAATTATACGACCATGCAACCGGACCAGGGACTGGTGTTATCAGATGGCGTTTATTGTCTCGCCAGACGCGGACAGGAGTATCTGTTTTATTTCCCGCACGATGGCGCCTACGACTTTACGCTCGATGCGCCTGATTTTGTTTTTGATGCGCACTGGCTGAATCCCGAAACCGGCGAAACCTTTGAAGATGCCGTTTGTTTTGGCGATCGCGTTCACAAAAAGACCACGCCGTTTCCCGATGATGCGGTGTTGCACATTTATAATCCATGCGATGCGTCGCTCTCCGTGGAACTCGTTTCTTTCTCCGCCGTTAAGGTGGACAGCGTCATTCACCTGGAGTGGTCGACAAAAACGGAAACCAATACCGCCGGTTTTGTCATTCAACGTGCCAGTCTGCAGCAGCCGTTTGTTGAGTTGGCCTCGTTTGCCGCTCATCCGGCGTTGCGATCGTACGGCTCAGCCACAGCCGGTCATACCTACTCGTTTATTGATGCGACCATCGAGTCCGGCGCCGATTACGACTACCGCTTGCTCGATATTGATCTGGACGGACGGCAAACCATCCATGCATCCGTAACTCTCAACCAAACGAGTGTTGCCAATCCGCAAAACAAATCTCCGCAACACATAAAGCTCTTTCAAAACTATCCAAATCCATTTAACCGCTCGACCGTCCTTTCATTTTTTCTGCCAACGCCGCAGCCAATCAGCCTGCTGATTTATAATGCCCGCGGTCAAAAGGTCTGGCACACGGACCGTGACGCATCGGGTGGGATAAATACCATTGCTTGGCACGGCCTCGACATGACCGGCTCGCCGGTCAGCAGCGGACTTTATTTTTACGAGCTCCGTGCAGGGCAAACTCTCCTTCGACACAAACTATTGATACTTGAATAGCTGCCACATCTATGTCCACGTTATGCTTTGCCTGGTTTTTGGATCGGTAGAGAAAATTATTCGTGCGTTGTCGTGATCGCGAGTTCTGCTATCAATTGTGCTGACATTGACATTGAAGGCGTGCGAACGTCCAGCCCGGTTTTGAATTCATTATATTTTATTCTTGGCGCCATAAAAGTATTTGCATTTATCAAAATCATTATTATTTTTGAAAGCGCAACCTGGGAATAAATATAAAAACGAGAGATGGAGTAATTTAGGAGGCAAACCCACTTTTTAGAACCAAAATCGTATTGTCCATCATCATTATGACGATTCGTTTTATTCCCGTACCTTAATGTGCTTTGGTTCTAATCGATACCGGCTCGCGTACGAGTGTCCATCAGGTATGCAATCATGTCGGACAATTCCAATACCCATTAAAATGTAGCCAAATTTCACTATTTCCATTTCATGTTTAATCTTGAAAAAGGAGGTGAGTGCCAGCTAATATTATTGTAATCTTGGACGTGGGGGAAAAGAAAATTTCTGCCACACGGCAAAACGACAAAAAAGGAGAGACACATGAAAATTCGTGCATTACTGCTTGCAATACTTGTTGTTTTCGTTGCGCTTCCACTGTTCGCCCAAAACCTCATTGTGGGCAGCAACATGGAAAATGAAGACGACTGGGAAGTTGTCTATTACAACGCCAATTTTATGCCGGAATATCAGTTTAACTATACGGATGCTACTATCGACGTATCGCCCAATCGCGGCGGCGCGTTGCGCGTTTTTTTGGAAGATGGCGAAACCGGCGGTCAATTGTTATTGTACCAACGCGTCGAGTGTACGGCCGGTATGGAATACAAAGCGTCCGCATTGATCAAAGTTCTGGATTACGGCGCACCCGAAGGTCAACTGGGCCAATGGTTCCAGTTCTACGTTGCTGTTGACGAACCGGATCCGCAAGCCGGTGACTTTAATCCCGGCGGCACCAAAATGTTCAACATGTCCTCCTGGAATGGCGATATGATTGCCACATGGGAAGATATGAATGGATTCTGGGAATCGGTGAAAATGAATAGCGAAATTGAGACCGCGCCGTACTGGGTATGCCCGGGGACAGAAGGTGAAACGGTTGAAGTCACCGTTGGTATTAAATTCGGCAGCTCCCCGATCACCGGCGCCTGGTTTGACCTGATCGTTGATGATGTTTCCTTTTACGAAGTCGAATCGGCCAACGAAGTTGTTGCCGGCGACATGAGCGATGAAGACGCCTGGACCATCCACTGGTATAATGCGGATTCTCAACCGGAATACGAATTTACTACCGCTCCGGAAGGCAGCCCGAACTACCTGCGCGGCGATGTGCTGCACGTCTGGCTGAACGAACAGGCCGGCGGCCAGTTGTTGTTCTTCCAACGCCTGCCGTTGACAGCCGGTGATACCTTCCGTGCCTCCGGCGCCATTTTTGTGTCGGATTATTATTCCACTTTTGAACCGGTCAGCCAGGGCCCGTGGTACCAGATGTATGTCACAACCGAGGAACCGGATCTGGCTGGTAGTGATTTTAATCCAGGCGGCAGCAAAATGTTCGATATTTCAGCCTGGGATGCCGGCTGCAGCATGGTGGATTTTGAACAGTTCCAGGGCTACTGGGAACAGGTCCGTTGCTTGAGCGAACAAGAATCTGCCCCATATTTCACCGTTCCCGGCGAAGCCGGCACCTCCGTTGAGGTGACAGTCGGTATTAAATTTGGTTTGTGGGCGCCGGAACCGGGCTCTTTTGAAGTGTGGGTCGATGATGTTCAATTGCTGTACGAAGGTGACGGTACCGGCGTTGGCGTTGATTTCGAATCCGATCCAGTCGCTCCGAACGGTTTTGTGTTGCAACAAAATTACCCGAATCCGTTCAACCCGACGACCACTATTTCTTTCAACCTGCCGGAAACGGCCAACACAATGCTCAAAGTCTACAATACGCTGGGCGCTGAAGTGGCGACATTAGTGAACGGCCAAATGCAGGCGCGAACGCATCATGTCACGTTGAACGTGAATGACCTGCCCTCCGGTATTTACTACTATACGCTGCAACAAAACAATTTCACCGCCACGAAAAAATGTGTGGTTTTGAAATAGGTTAACAAATCGTGTCGTACACCCCTAGGTGTACGACACGTATTTCAGTCCATCGGTATTTCAATGACCAGGACGTCCGAATCCTGTGCGGCAAATAACGACACGTCCGACACGTCCCAAATCCCCATCGCATCCCGCCTCAGCAGTTGTGTTTCAGCGATTGTTATCTCGCCATCAAGAAGAAAAACATAAACGCCATTTTGGTCGCCGTGCAGCGCATAAGTCAATGTCCGGCCTGCTGCGAGCGCGACTCTCGAAAACCAAACGTTTTGATGTAACCACAAGCCGTTCTGGTCCGGCGACACTAAGACTTGAAACTGATTCTCCCGTTCAGCCGGATCAAAGGTTTTTTGATCGTAACGCGCTGAGTGGCCGCGTTCATCAGGCATCACCCAAACCTGCAAAAACGCGGCTTCATCCGTTTCGGAATGATTGTACTCCGAATGGAAGAGGCCGGTGCCGGCGGACATGACCTGCACGTCATTGGGATAAATAACCTGCTCATGGCCGGCGCTGTCTTTGTGCGCCAGGGCGCCGCTGAGCGGGATCGACACGATTTCCATATTGTCATGCGGGTGCGTTCCAAAACCGCGGCGTGGCGCAACGACATCGTCATTTAAAACGCGCAACCGTCCAAAGTGCATTTTTTCGGGATCATAATAATGTCCAAAGCTGAAGGAATGGGAGGTTTTCAGCCATCCATGATCAAAATAACCGCGATCATGTGCTTTATGTAAAATTGTTTTCATGGTTCATCCAAAATAAAAAATGACGAACGCCGCCCCGCATTCGTCATTTGAAATTCGTTGTTGTTAATGTTCTTAGATGCTCATGGCCGGTATGCGTTTGACAAGATCACGCATTTCATCCTGATTTTCCTGGCCAATGGTGAACGCATCCACATACTCTTGATTGAGGACATAGCGCAGGCATTCATCTGTTTTGTCGCGCAAATCACCCGCGCCAAAAATTTTCATGCCGAGGACGCTCTTGCCCTGATCAAACATTTTTTTCAAAATCGGCACGACCTTGTCGACCGTATCATCCATTCTGGCGCCGTAGGGATTGATACGCGCCAAATCCACCTGCACCCAATCCGAGTTGGCCGCCGCTTCGAGGGCGCCAAGCGTATGGCAGGAAACGCCATGCGCGCGCACAATGCCCTCCTCGCGCATTTTTGCGAGTTCCTGCATGCCTTCCTCTTTGATCGTCGGCCAATTGGGATCGGTCATAAAATGCAGCAACACGATATCAAGATAATCGGTGCCGAGTTCCTGGCGGAATCGATCGATATCGGCGCGCATTTCCTGAGCCGTGGTGGCATGCGTTTTCGTCAAAATCACAACCTTGTCCCGTGGCACCCGTTTGAGCGCTTCTTTCAAATGCGGATGCGTGCCGTACTGGTCAGCCGAATCCCAAAAATTGATGCCCTGCTCGTACGCCGCGTACAATAAATCGGCTACACCTTGAATGCCGAGCTTGCGAGTCTGGTTCGAACGTCGATTGACGCCGTGGGTGCCCGTGCCCATGGCCAACCGCGACGCCTTGATGCCGGTATTGCCGAGTGTTACAATATCATTGGCGTATTTTTTCTTTGCTTCAGTCGCCAAAAGTGACGATAATGGAAGCATAGTTGCGCCGGCGGCTGCCGCACTGTATTTTAAAAATTCACGTCTTTTCATAGTATCTCCATTTTTGTTCTCAACAAGATGGAAAATATTAACCACCACGCCCATCGAATTATTTCGTTTGGAATGTATGAAATTGTCAGCTGCTGATGCTGTTTTCTGTGTAAAATAATCTATCAAACTGAAAATTTTACGTAGACTCGAAATGGCATGAGAACGTCAAAAAAAGGTGGCTGGTTATTGCGACAGATGCGGATTGTGAGCTGCAGATCAATAGCGGAACAGACCGGGCGTTGCCGCGTATGAGTGTTAACTCTAATTGGGATCTATAGTGCTCAAGGCTTTAAAGAAAATATCATTTCAGGCGATTTTTTATTCGCTGGTCGCTCATGTATGCGTTCTCGCCATTTTGCTGCTGATAAGATTGTCGAGCGAGCCGGCGAAAACGACGGAGATATATATTCAGCTGCCGCCGCCACCGTTACCTCAGGCAGAGCCGCAGCTGCCGCCGGAAGAGCCTGTTGTTGACAACGCCGTGCCGACTGTCGATATCCCGGAATCGGTGGAAGACGTGCCCGTTCCTAACGACGTTGTTGCACTGGACAGCGTGCAAACCGATTCGGTGCAAAAGTTTGATCGCACCTCTTTTTTTACCACGTCACCGACGCTTTCGTACAAACAGCCGTTAGAAACTTTTGAACCGGACTCTTCGGACACCGTTCTTTTTCATCTCGGCGGCCCGCAATTCGCGGATTTTCGCGATTCGCTGCAATTCAACATCAATCCCGGACCACTGGATGATCGGGTGAATCGGGAGTTGTATCAAAAAAATATGGGCCATACGCCGACCCTGCCGATCGGTCAGGCTGTCGGTCAGGGCGCCAAATATTTGTCCGACTATTTCAATAAGAAAAAAGAACAAAAGCCGGTTCATCTCGATTTTGTGCCGAGCGAGACCGAAATACAGGTGTTGCAGCGCATCTGGGAAACGTCAAGCGCCACGGATGTGGAAATTTACGCCGCGCTCGATTCCTCCATAAAAATGACCGCCGCGGATTTGACCATCGTTATGCAAAAACTTGAGGATAAGGGTTTGGTGAAAAAGGAGATCATTTCGCCGCAGAATCTTTTCAGTTTTCCTTTGGGCCAGGTTGAGATGAGCGCCAAGAACCGGCGAAATCGTGTCTATCGTTATGAAAGCAGAATAAGTGAGGATGAGATCGTTCGATATTTGCAGGCCGTATTATATGAAACGGAATACGGCCGCCAAAATCTCAGCGATTCGACGCGCGCAAAGCGTTCGGCGGGGCTGCGCGACAAAATTATGCGGTTGCTTGAGGACAAGGGGTGAGTTGTTTTGCGGAAACGGCACAATCAATTCTCGCCGGGTTTTGAGAATTTTAGTTATGCCGTTTTATATTTATTTTCTCGTCTTTAACAGCACGTACGCACCGATCAGGCCAAAGGCGATATTGGCGAACCATGCCGCGAGCATCGGTTCGATCTTGCCGTTATGTCCCATGGCCTGCGTTGTCTTTAGCATGCCAAAATAGATGAACGTCACGGCCAGGCTGATGCCAAAGCCTTTGGCGGCGCCGCTGCGCCGTGTTTGCGATGCGGAAAAAGGCAATCCGAATAAAACGAGAATAAAATTGGCGAACGGCAGCGAGATTTTTAAATACAGGTCCACGCGCCAGCGGTCCGGATCGGCGCCGTTACGCTCGACCTCGCGAATAAAATCTTTTAATTCGGCATAAGACATCTCTTCCGGAATTTTGAGCTGTTTGGCAATATTGTCCGGCAAAAAGGTTGAATTGCGAAAGGTCCGATTGTCAAACGCCACAGCGCTTTCGCCATCCTTGGAAAAATGCCGCTCATACCCCGTTTCGAGAATCCATACACTGTCCTGCCAGGTTATTTTTTTCGCATCGATACGGCCCACCAGCGTATCGCCGACAAAGGAACGAATACTGATGGTGTTGCCGGATTGGCGCGCGACGTTGTAATAGCGGATGGTAATTCGACGATCCTGCTCATCGCGGATGTATACATTTTCCAGGCGCATATTTCGCGGTTTTTTGTCTTCGTACTGTTCTTTCAAATCGGTCATGCGCTCCGACGTACGCGGCACCAGATAATTGGCAATGCCGATGGCCGCGAGACTGACCAGCAGGGCGATGATAAACAGCGGCAGAAAGATTCGGTACAACGACATCCCGGCTGCTTTCATCGCCACAATTTCATTTTGCCGCGCCATACCGCCAACGCTGAACAGGGCGGAAATTAACATGGCCACCGGCAAAACCAGCACCAGAATGAACGGTATGTAATTCAGATAATATTCAACGACCGTTGGCGTGGGATAATTATTGTCGATGAAACGATCAAGATTTTCGATGAGATCGACAATGACAAATATGGATAAAAAGCCGACGATGGCGAACAGCAGAATCATTGTAAACTTGCGGGAAATGTATCGGTCTAAAATGAGCATTTAGCTTAAATTTCTCCGGGGGCGAAAAAAATTGATCAGGGCGCTGAGCCGGTCCCAGTGGATAAAGGTGGCTTCGTGAATTGAGTGGAAAATGAGATAGACGCCGCCGGCGCCGCAAATAATATTGGCCGACCACATGGCCCAAAACGGGCTGATGAACTGATTGTCGGCGAGCTCCTCGCCGCCAATGAGACTGGACCAGTAGAGCAGGAAAAAGGCAAAGCCGATGCCGCCGGCCACGGCCATGCTGCCGCGCCGCGCCATGATGCCGAGCGGCGCCCCAACCAGCACAAAAACAATACACGCCACCGGTATGGAATATTTTTTGTGCACTTCAACCAATAGCCGCCAGTTTTCTTTGTCCAATGCTTTAAGTGATGATAACTCGCTTTTTACCTGATTTTTTAGTCGAATGTTGTCGGAACGAATACGCTCGGCCTGGTACATTTGTTTGCTGCCGAGCTCCATAATCGCCGTCTGCGAGGAATCCTCGCGCGTTTTCTCCGGCAGGTATTTTGCAAAATACCCCCGAATGAGTTGGCTCGCTTGAGTATTGCGCTCCTGAATATCAACCAAATTGACATTGACCTCGGCGAGCATCATCTCCGAGCTTTTTTCACGGTCGCCGCGATAGCCCTCTTCGGTACGCGTCATCACCATATCCGGCACTGAAATGGACACGATTTGCCGCGGAAAGTTGACCGTGTTGTATTGCCGCATCTCTTCCAGGTCCAGCTCATGCATGTAGCCTTCATACAACATCAAGTAAAGAATGCCGCTCGATTGTTCAAGAAAAATTTTACCGCGCTTGGCGCGAATGAATGTGCTGGTGTTCGGATCGCTGTTATCCTCGATACTGATGTTGCGAACATACGAGGTGTCGCCAATGGACTCCAGTTCCTGCACGATGATGCTATAGTCTTGAATATCATTGTACATAACGCCGGGCTCGATATTGAGCGTGGGGCGTTTGCGGAAAATATCAGATGCGAGCAATTTGGTGCGGTAATTGGCATCCGGCAATACGTTATTGTTGAACCAGATGAGAAAAATCGCCAGCCCGATCGAGGCGAAAAATACCGGCGTCATGATGTTCAAAATACTGACGCCGCCGGCTTTCATGGCGGTGATTTCACCATCGCCGGAAAGCCGGCCAAATGCCATGAGCGTTGAGATGAGCACGGCCATCGGAATGGCCAGAGCCAAAATCCACGCCATGTTGAGAAAAAAGAATTCCGCAATGATGCCCGCTTCCAGACCACGGCTCAGGATGCGGCCCAATTCACGAAAAATGATATTCAATAAAAAGACCAGCGTAATGATCGACAAGCCGAAAAAAAACGGCCCGATGTGTTCCTTTAAAATATATCGCCACAGAATGAACATGAGTGCTTTCTATTTTTTAATATAGCAGATTATGCAAATGGTTCAGCGAACACAACGAACGCCATTAAAAAAGTATATGAAACACCAAAATTGGACAATTTCATTTTATGTCCCGGCGAACCGTCGCGCTCTCCGTGGGTTAAATAGTCATGTAAGCATCATCCAATTCGCAATTAGTTGGACTGTGCGACGATTATGAGTCAAATATAAAATCATGGCTATCTGGCTTTTAAGACAAAAACGAAAAATCAAAAGAACGACACGCAAACGTGAGGCGGAATTTCCGCGTTCACGCGGATAAACATTTTTAACGCTGGTGCATTTTTCCTGACTCCTGCACGATTTATCCTGTGCCGGAGGTGGACGCGCGGCGCCAAAAAGTGTGAATAAATTTCAAAATCCAAAAGAAATTTGGAACTTTTAATTGGCGCAAGGCTTTAAAATATAAAAATTTGTCGATGCAGTTCCAATGGCTTTTTTAGCGCTCTCATATGTTTCTGTTGAAATTTTACGTGTTTTTGCTAAATTTACTTTGTGAATTTTTGCATGGTCATGAAAAAAACTGAATCCCCCTCGAACTACGTGACGAAACCGGAGGAGCCTATAGAGACTTTATTGATACGAATTCATGCGCCGCACAGACATGTTCTGTTGACGCGCGCCGCAAAAGGATGCCTTAACAACAAGTCTTGATGGCTCACTTTAAAAATCACATAACAAAATCTTTTGGTTTTCTCGTTTTTTTTGTTTTTCTCCTCGGGCCGCTTTACGCGCAAGACGGAGGTCAGAGCGGTGCACCCAAACCGTTTTATATTGGCATCCAGACTGGTTCCTACGGCGGTGATCCCCGTGTCAGTCTGGAGGATAAAGCGGAATTTCTCGGTTTCCATAAGGATGGCGTACGTTCCTCCATTGTAGAAAGTCGAATTCCCGGTTTGAAAAGAACCGTGGAAATGGATTCCACTGGCAAGAATATCAATTTTACGGAAACAATCGGCGAGGTGCATTATCGCGTGCCGCGATATATTTCATTGAACGATTATGTGGAATCGCGGCGGCGAATGTATATGCGCGAAAAGTTTGTCCAGACCACGGTGGCGCGGCTTGGCGATTCGTTTTCCAGTACCGCCGGCGGCGGCGCCATCCGCATCGATATTCCGGTCGAAATCAAGAGCAAGGCCTTTCAAAAGATTTTTGGCGGCGGTACGGTCGGTCTGGATGTGTCCGGTGACATCAGCATTAAAGGTGGGTTCCGTAACGAAAAGCGGAGCCAGGTCAAAACCGCGCTCAATCGGGGCTCGGATAACAGTTTTAAAATGGAGCAGACGCAGCGTTTTAACGTCTCGGGTCACGTCGGCGAAAAAGTGACGATCAAAGTGGACCAGGACTCGGAACGTACGTTTGATTTTGAGAACAATATCAATCTCGAATACCAGGGGTACGAAGACGAAATTATTCAAACCATCCAGGCGGGAAACATTTCGCTGTCGTTGCCGGGAACTCGTTTTGTCACATCGGGCAGCGGCAGCGCCGGTTTGTTCGGCATTAAAACGTCGGCGCAGATCGGTAATCTAAAAATCGTTGCCGTGGCGAGCCAGGAAAAGGGGGAGAAAAAGAAACTGTCTCTCAAGGGCGGCGCTTCGGATGAAACCAAGGAAATTGACATCACCCGCCCCAAACGCGGCGTCTACTACTTTTTGGATGAATATTATCGCAATCAATACATTGATCGTGATGAAATATCCGGCAACCCGATTGTATCGTACGATCGCTGGCTTGATAAAATTGAGGTTTATAAAGCGGCGCCAAATTATCAGCAAGAAGCC
Organism: uncultured Cytophagia bacterium; assembly: GCA_964432185.1. GTDB lineage: Bacteria > Zhuqueibacterota > Zhuqueibacteria > Residuimicrobiales > Krinioviventaceae > Kriniovivens. The sequence continues at coordinate 27,899 of CAYSNA010000002.1, read as the reverse complement.
GAGTCCATTCGCGGTTATGCTTTTGTGCCGAGTGAGGATGAAAAGGACGTCCAAATTCTCATCGAACCGGATACCTCCGATATTGACAATGTGACGCTTTATCGCGGCTACTTTGTCCGTCTTGAAAAAGATGAGTATTTTGTGCACGATCAAATGGGTTACATCCAGCTCAACAATGCGTTGCAGGATGGCGAAGTGCTTGCCGTGGCCTACTCCGACAGCGGCGGCCGCGTGCGCGGTATGGTGGATTATGAGAACACCAAGGACGACATTATTTATTTGCGCATGCTGCGAACCAAAGATCCGCGCCCGTCCAACCCGACCTGGCCTTTGGAGTGGCAAAACGTTTACGCGCTTGGCGGCCGGAATATTTCCCAGGATGGCTTTGAATTCCGCATCTATTACAAACCGCCTTCCGGTGATCCACAGGAAACCGTGACTGATGCGCAGGGCAACAAGTTGAGCTGGTTGCAGGCGTTCGGCTTTGATAAAAGCGATGAGAGTGGTGGCGCCAATCCGGATAATGTCATTGATAATAATCCGTGGGTGATCAACTATGCCCGCGGCGAAATTTATTTCCCGCATCTGCGCCCCTTTGATCCGGCCGATCCGAAACTGCGCGCGCTGCTTTATTCCAATGATCCCAACCTAAATAAACTGGCACCGGCCATTTACGACACCACCGTTCAGCAGGTGAAGGACAAGCAGGCCAAGTTCATCATGGAAGTTAAATCGCAGAACAAGAGCGCCGAATACAGCCTTGGCATGAACGTCATTGAAGGCTCCGAGGAAGTGACGCTGAACGGCCGCACCTTGACCAAGGATGTTGATTACACGATTGACTATATGTTCGGTCGTCTCGTCATTCTGAATGAACAAGCGCTGGCGGCCAATGCGAGTCTCGATATCAGCTACGAGAGCAACCAGCTCTTTCAAATTGATAAAAAAACCGTCATGGGTATCCGTGGCGAATATGGCTTGTGGGATGACAGTTTTATCGGCGCCACGTTCATGTATTTGAACGAATCGACACTCGACCAGAAAATCCGTGTCGGCAAAGGTCCGATGCGTAACATGATTTGGGATGTCAATACATCATTGTCAGCCAAACCGTTTTTCCTCACCAAAGCGGCGAACTTTTTGCCGTTTGTTGATACGCGTCAGCCGTCGACCATCAAGTTTGAGGGTGAAATTGCGCAGATTTTGCCAAATCCGAATACGCGCAACAATGAAAAAACCGGCGACAATAATGGTGTGGCGTACATTGATGATTTTGAGGCCTCAAAACGAATTACGCCGCTGCCGATCATTCGCCGAGGATGGAATTTCAGCTCCCCGCCGCTGGCCAAATATCCCACAAAGAATTATGAGGATTTGTCCGACCGCGGCTGGATGAATTATCATAACCCGTACACACAGTATCCGATCCGTTTCATCAAACCAAACCAGGATTTGAACTCGAATGTTGCGCAAACGACCAATATTTTAAAGATGCGTTTCATCCCGTCCGAAGGCAGCGCCCGGCCGGAAGATTCATGGTTCGGTATTCAGCGCGCCTTGTCATCCGGTTACAGCAACCAGACGGAAGCCAAATACATCGAAATCTGGATCAACAGCAGCCCCGGCTTGGCTGCGGATATGCACATCGACCTTGGCCAAGTTTCCGAAGATATCATTCCAAATAAAAAGCTGGACACGGAAGACCAGATGAAAAACCAAATCCGCAACAACCTGCTGGATGATGGTGAAGATATTGGTCTCGACGGCATGTCCAATGATGATCCGCGCGCCATTGCCGCCGGCGGCGACTTTTGGGATATTGATGGCGATGGTCAGAAAGATCCGGGCGAGCCTTATAGTTTGGATGACTGGCAATACAATCCCACCAAAGCCAGTGAAACGTACGAAAAAGTCAACGGCACCGAGGGCAACGAGAACGATTCCGGCGGCCGTATTCCGGATACGGAAGATATGAACGGCAACGGCGACGTTGACCTGGCGAATGATTATTTCCATTTCAAGGTCAGTTTGGATCGTTCTCATCCCGATTATGAAAAATATGTGATTGGTGAGAGTATTGATAATGAAACCGGCGAGGATTACGGTTGGCGCTTGTATCAAATCCCGCTGAATGAATTTGTCGAAGTCATCGGCAGCCCGTCGCTCGATTTGGTCGAATATATCCGCGTGTGGTTTGATAACATGGGTCCGGCGCCGACGGACAGTTCCGGTCTCAAGGGACATAAAATCTGGATTGCTGAAATCAATCTCGTCGGCAGTGACTGGAAAGAACAGGGCGTCGCTACGCTGGAAAATCCGGAAGATTATGTCAAGCAGGACAGTACGTTTGTATTGTCGGTTGTGAACACGCACGACAATCCGAGTTACCGGCCGCCGCCGGGTGTTGAGGGCGAAGTGGATCGAATCACCCGCGTTGTAGCCAAAGAGCAGGCGCTGGTCATGCGCGTCAACCAATTGATGCCGGGCAATAATGCCAAGGCACAAAAGGCGTTTTATGATCCGCAGGACTATATCAACTATAAAACGTTAAAAATGTTTGTTTATGGTGAAGATCCGGCGGCGACGCATATTCGTGAGGATGAGAGCGACATCGAGTTCTTTTTCCGCTTTGGCGCGGATGAGAACAACTATTACGAAGTTCGGCAGCCGGTGCGCCAGGGCTGGCGCGGCAACAATATCGAGATCGATCTCATCGCCATGACGCAGGTGAAAGAGACGCAGCAGGCGATCATCGATTCGGTGAATAATGTCGAATGGCATATTCTGGAAGATCCTCCCGGCACGCAACCCGGTACGGTCTGGCGGGTGCGCGGCAAACCGGCTTTGCGAAACATCAAAATGCTTGAAGCCGGTGTGCTGAACAAGAACGAGACCATTCCGTTTACCGGCGAAGTGTGGATGAACGAGCTGCGCCTGTCCAACGTGAAAAAAGACAAAGGTATCGCCATGCGCGCGCGCCTCGATTTCGCCTGGGCTGATCTCATTCGCCTTAATGGCGAAATTAACCGAAAAGATGCGGATTTCCACAATGTGGCCGAACGCTTTGGTACCGGCGATAACGAATTCAGCGGCAACTTTGGCGGCAGCATCGCCGTGGATAAATTTTTGCCATCCAAACTTGGTCTGTCCATACCGGTGTCGATGAACTACTCGACCAGCGAATCCATGCCCAAATACCTGCCGGGTTCGGATATTGAAGTTACAGACGAGTTCCTGAAAAACGAAAAGGCCAAAGGACGCGACATCGAGGAAGAGATCAAGAATTATAGTGAAAAGAAAGGCTACAGCGTTTCGTTCGGCTTTAATACCAAATCGCAGAACTTTTTCGTCAAGAATATACTCAGCCCGTTCAAGGCCAGTTACAGCCAGAACGAGACCAATGCCAGTAACTCGCGTCTGTCAACCAACTCCTCATTGTCACAATCAGGAAACATGAGTTGGAATCTGGTTTTTGGGCGAGAAAACTTTGTCCGTCCGTTTAGTTGGCTGGAGCAGTCACGTTTATTCGCCAAAGCGTCCGACATCAAACTGTATTATACGCCGCAAAATATTTCAACCCAAATTGCCGGAACGCGCAACGAAAGTTTGTCCGTCACGCGCAAGGACACACTGGAGACGCCGAACAAAGCCTTTAAAATCACTCGCGGTGTGTCGAGCACAATGAAAATTCTCGAGTCCTTGTCGCTGGACATGAGCCGTAATTATACGAATGACATGCGCGACGTGCCCGATAGTCTGGTGTGGAACCGGCTGAAAGAATTTGATTTTGGCGAGTTGACCAATATCGATCAAAATACCGGACTCAAGTACAATCCAAAGCTGTTCTCATTTTTGACGACAAATTTTAATTACAGCGTTCAATTCCGTTACGCCTTTAACCGCACGCAAAAAGTCGCTGCCAAAAGCGCCAACCAGGGCCGAACGTTGACCGCCAACGGCAATTTGAATATGAAAACATTGATGAAAACCATTTACAAGCCAAAGCGCGGTACAACCGCGGCGGGCGGGCGTCGCTCCACGCCGGACCGAACCCGGCCGAGCCAGGATAACGGCGAGAAAAAAGAGGAAGAGAAATCCGGATTTAGCATTCCAATTATGGGCATCGTCACCGGCTTTGTCGATGTGTTTGATCCCTTTAGCGTCAAATATTCAGCGCGTGATAATGTGACCACGTACGGATTGACAGATATTCCCGGTTTTGCCTACCAGATCGGTTTGACGGATTCGGTTGATGTGCCTCTTGAAATTGCGGAGGAAGGCGGCGGTACCTCCACCATGCGCAATTCACGTAGTGAAAACGAAACATTCGGCGTCTCCTCGGGCATTAAAATCGGCCGCGCCGTATCGCTTGGATTTCAGTATGATGAATCGTATCAGCTCAATCAGAGCACAACCACAACGGGACAGCGTTCCAAAAGCTGGATGATTATGGAAGGCGACAGTACAAAACCAAACGGTTTGGCATTTCCAACCTGGAACTTGCGCGTCAGCGGCATCGAAAAACTGCCCTTCCTGAAAGACTGGTTCACGACAATTTCGCTCGACCACGGCCGAGCCGGCAACTCGGTGAAAACTTTTACCGTGGAAGATGGAATGCAAGTGCCGACGAAAGATGATAAAACGTCGCAGTTCCGGCCGCTCATCGGCGTCAGTTTTAAAATGAAAAACGGCATCAATTTTTCCGTCAGTTATAATACATCGAATAAAGAAACCATCACCCTCACGTCCGGCCAGGCCGGTACGCGAACGAGCTCGCGCGATTTGACCGTTGATGCCAGCTATTCGAAAAAAGGCGATTTTCGAATTCCGCTTCCCTTCCTTGGCCGTAAAAGGCTGCAGAACGCCATTGATTTTAAAATCTCTTTTACGCTCGGCGATAATATCACCGAAAAAAGCAAGGGCCAGGGGTATGAAATTTCAGCGGAAACCAGCAAATGGATTTTAAAGCCGACCGTGGATTACAGCTTTTCCAACCGCGTGCGCGGCGGCACCTATTTTGAAATCGGTAAAACACATAACAAGTTGATCGGCGACACCTCGTTTAAAGAATTCGGTATTAACGTCAATATTTCAATCCGCGGCAACTAGAATAGTCAAATTCAGAACTTGATGTGGGATTGAACTCGTGGTGCATTCTGTTATGTTTGGGTGATGAGCGATGAGTAAAATTTCGCTCGATCTCGTCTCAACGAAAAATGAAAACGGCCAAATTGATGATACAACGACTTTTACTAATTTTGGTAGTGACGATGAGTTGCGCTGCAAGCACGCCGCCTTTTGATGGCGACCGCGCCATGACATTTCTGCAGGCACAATGCGATATCGGGCCGCGCTATCCCGGTTCGCCGGGTCAGATCAAATGCCGCGATTATCTCGTCAATGAATTGCGCAAACACGCCGATAACGTGCAAACGCAGACATTCTCATTGTCCTATGGTCCGCAGGCGATAAGCGCCACGGGTTATAATATTATCGGTCGTTTTCAGCCGCATTTAAAAGATCGTATTCTGTTATGCGCCCACTGGGACACTCGGCCCTGGGCGGACGAGGACCCGAATTCAGCGCATCACAACACGCCGGTTCTCGGCGCCAATGACGGCGCATCCGGCGTCGCCGTGCTGTTGCATTTGGCCGAGATTTTCGCCAAGACACCGCCGCGCGTCGGCATCGATATTGTTTTTTTTGATGCCGAGGATGCCGGCGGACACAACCAGAACAACACCTGGGCGCTGGGGTCCGCTGCCTTTGCCCGCGAGTATGCTTACACATTTAATCCTCGTTATGCCATTCTTCTGGATATGATTGGCGACGCTGATTTGAATATTTATCAGGAGATCTATTCCCTGCGGTATGCGCGGCCCGTGGTTGAAAAAGTGTGGAACAAGGCCGCCGAGTTTGGTGTGTCCGAGTTCATTCCGCAACCGGGCTATGCGGTTTATGACGACCATATTCCGCTGCTCGAGGCCGGCATTCAAGCGATTGATATCATCGATTTTGATTATCCCTATTGGCATACGATTGAAGATACGCCGGACAAGTGCAGCGCCGCCAGTCTGGAAAAAGTCGGGCGGGTCGTTGCGGCGGTCATTTACGACGAGTAGATGTCCCGGGGCTGCGGTTGATTGATGATCCCCGGATTTTCAATCAATCGATAAATTAAATCTGCAAAAACGTGCTGGGAGGCCGGATGAAAAGTCAATACTTTTTACAACTGCGCGTGTTGGTCACGGAAGATACGAGTGAGGTCGTCGCCGATTTCCTCTTCGGTTTTGGCGCCACCGGCCTTCAGGAAGAGCAGAACGAATTGCACGCCTTTTTCGAACAACCGTTTGAACAAGAACCGATCATCAACGCGTTGACCACTTTTTTGAATTCCCAGCAGGCTCTTCATCATATTGCCTTTCCCATCTCCATTCAAGCGGACGTCCTGGAAAACCGCGACTGGACCGCTGAATGGAAAAAAACGCTCAAGCCGTTAAAAGTCAGTGAGAACATCCTCATCAAGCCCACCTGGGTGGACACGCCACAACCGCCGCCGCCGATCATCATCGAAATCGATCCCGAGATGGCCTTTGGCTCCGGCGAGCACGCCACGACTCGTATGACGTTGCAGCTTGCCGAGAAAAATTTCCGTCCGCACCTGCGTGTTCTGGATGTTGGCACGGGCACCGGCGTGCTGGCCATTGGCGCGCTTAAACTGGGCGCCGCCATGGTGTGCGGCTTTGATAATGATCCCATTGCCGCCCATACCGCCTGGCGAAACGCTGAAAAAAACAACGTTACCGACCGGTTCACTACGTTCGCCGGCGATATTTATGCCCTGCGACTCGAACCGTATGATCTGATTTTGGCGAATGTCAATCGAACGCAAATCATCAACATGCTGCCGCAGATGAAAAAGCTTTTGGCGCAAGACGGCGTCCTGGTGATCTCCGGCATTCTCGATACGGAAGAGCAACTCATCCGCGATTCGTGCGCCGAACACGGCTTGTCCATCACAGATATGCGACGCGAACAAGAATGGCTTGCCTTTGAAACCAGAAAGAGATAAATTGCGTATGGCTCAACCATGTGCGATAAAATTATGAAAAAATCCGCCATTACAATTTTGCTTTTCCTGCTCCTGGTCCTCACCCCGGCTTTTTCGGCGCAACGTATTATCATTGACAGCCCGGAGATTATCGATAATGGGCTCTATATTTCCTATCAAATTCATGATCTGCTCGATGAAAAAAGCATTGAGGCCTTGCAACGTGGCATTAAATCCGAAATTATCCATCATATTCAACTGTGGCGAAATAAAAATATCATCAACTCGCTCGAGAAAGAATTCCCCCATCCCATCAAAGTGGATTGGGATAATTGGGAGAAAAAATATCGTATTGAGAGCGAGGATGAAAAACGCTTGACCGCCAATATCGAAACCGTCAAACAAAAGTGCTCGGTAATCGACAAGCTTTTTGTTGCTGATCTCAGCACATTGGAAAAAAATGAGATATATTACATTTCCGTGCAGGTCGATTTCCAACTGATTTCAGCGGAGAGTTTTAACGCCATAAGCGATATTTTCAGCGGCGGCAAGAAAAAGAGCGAATCGACGAAAAAAAGCGGCATTGTCAGTATGTTCGTCAATTTGGTTGGTCTTGGGGACAAAGAATTTACCGACAAAACCAGGGATTTTATCATCACCAACGCGGGGCAAATTAAATTTGTCAATTGAACCGCGGCCTTCCGGCCTATTTCAAGTGAAATAAAAAAGCATACCATAGAGTTATGTAATGAGATTCGTCCATTTATACTCAAGGAGCAGCGATATGAAAAGCACACCCGTTTTTGTTCTTCTTTTGTTATTTTGTATCTCCCTCGTTTCCGCGGAAAATTTAAATATTCAATTTGATCAAGCCATAGCCGGCCAATTAAAAAGTGCGGATCAGCATCAAACCAGTGATGCTGGACAATCACTGGTACAATTTCAAACTGATTTTACCAAAGCCTTTGAAAGTGCGGTGGAGCAGCGCCGGCTTGTCTCCAAAATGCAGCAGCAGGTCAATGAGCATTTGACACCCAATGTACTGGTGCCGCTGTTTTTTGATGCTTTGGATAAAAACGGACATGATCTGCAACTCGAAAATTTTCTGGCGACGTCATCGGGATTGACGAAAACCAACGCATCCGGCGGTATTTCGGGGCTGGTGTTTTCCAACGGCACGCCCGTGCAGGACGATGTCGAGGTTTTCGTTTTTGACCGGCACGGTTATTTTGCCGGATCCACCAAAAAAGTATCGCCAGAAACCGGCCAGTACAGTATAACCGATTTGCCCAGCGATTCCTTTTACGTGGTCACGCGCAGCGCCGCATATGTGGATCAAATTTACGATAACGTCCCGGCGTTTTTTGGCTCCATGGCCGCCTGGAAAAATGCCAAAAAAGTGTTTGTCCCCAACGCCATTGTCGAGGGCATCAATTTTAATCTCGCGCCCGGTGTCAATATAACCGGTACGATAACCGGTGACGATGGAAATCCGGTTGAAAGCGGCTCAACGGTCGAGTTTCTCATCACCTCCGCAACGTCCCCCGTGGCGCTCGATAGGCGTTCAACCGACACCATTGCCGGTGCTTATGAACTGACCTTTCCGGCGACCGGTCAATATAAAATTCAGGCCTATGTTGATGGCTTTGAGCCGGTCTGGTTTGGCGATCAGGAACAGTGGGATAATGCAACGGTTGTCAATATTGCCGATTTAAACGCCACACCGACGCTCAACTTTAAGCTGAAAAAGAGCGCGTCCGGTCCGACCGGCGATATTGCCGGCAGCATCACACCCGCATCCTTTTTGACGATTTTTTCCGCTTTTGATGTCAAGGATACCTCTTTTGTCACGTTGTCGCTCGCCATTTTTTTTGGTGATAGCTACCAGATTACCGATGTGCCGCCCGGCGACTATTTTGTTTATGCGAATGATTATCTCGCGTCGCTGGCCGCGATTCTCAATCCGGCTGGCGGATTTGTGAATGCGCGTGGCGAGTTTTACGACGGCGCCTCCGGAACAACGGATGTAAAAAAAGCCAAAATTGTCACTGTGGTTGCCGGTCGGGTGACGGACAATATCAATTTTCAACTGGACGCCGGACAAACCATCAAAGGCCGCGTCGTTAACTATGATGATCAACCGGTCGATTCCCTCAGTGTTGTGGTCATCAATGCCGATCTGCTTTCCTCTGAAAATGGTCCGTTCTTGTCGAAATTGGAGCTGCACGTTGAAACGACCGATCTCAACGGAAATTACACACTTGCCGGTATGCGGCCTGGCGGCTATTTTGTTCGCACGGTTTCGGATTTCACCCTGATCATCGGCGAGCCGATTGATTTTGCCGACGGCAAACACAAAGGCAAGATCGTCGATCAGTTTTACGGCGGCGAGAGCAATCTTTTCCGCCTTTTGGATATCGAGCCGCTCGTTATCCCTGAGGGGCAGGCCGAGGTGATCGCGGACATCAAACTTGCCGAACCGCATTATATCACCGGCCAACTCACGGACGCACAAAGTTCGCTACCGGTTGAGGACGTGCTGGTGGCTGCGCTGGAAGACACCGCGGGTTATCCGGTTTTTCCGATTGGCGCGATCGATTCGCTGGGCAACTATGCCATCGGTCCCATTCCGCAAGGATTGTACAAGGTGGCGGCGGTTGGCGGATTTAACGGCGATACCGCCTATCTCACGGAATACTATAACAACGCGCGCAGTTTTTATGACGCGCAAACCATAAACCTGGAACAGACCATCGTCGGTGATATTGATTTTGCGCTGGAAAAAGGAGCGGTCATCGAAGGCTTTGTTGATCGCATGCCGGGCGCCGGTTTTGCGCCGGCTGACGATATGGTCGGCATGCCCGTTGTGGTCTACAATGCGGAAAACGGCCACGTGGCCAGTTTTGATTATGTGCAGTTTAACGGCGGTTTTCGCATCAACCGGTTGCTGCCCGGTTCGTACCATGTGGCGGCTGTTCCGCCGTCGTCCGGCTATGCCGTTACCTATCTCGGCGGCGGCAACCTTTATGGCGATGCGGCCAATGCGACGGTCACATTGAATTTTGGCGATACAGCTTCTGGTCAAGTTATTGAAATGGAAAAAGCGACCGGCAGTATTGGCGGCACAATCACGGACAGCCTGAGCGGCCAACCGCTCTCCAGCATTTTTGTCGGCGTGTATGACGTGACCGGCCATCTGGTCGGCTACGATCTGACCGATTATGACGCCTCAACCGGCCAACAGCTCAGCTCAACCGGCGCCTATAAAATTTCCGGTCTGCGGGCGGGCACCTATTATCTGCGCACGGTATCGCTCTTTTCTGTGCTGCCTCTGGTGGATGACGCGCTCGGTCTTCTCGCTCAGTTTGAAGACTTTGACTTTTTCGGTTTTCTCTTTGGCGGCGTGTTGACCGGCGGATTTAATTTTACCATCGATCTGCACAAGGATTTTTGGTATACCTCGGTTCCGGCGCCCATTCCAATCAATTTGGATGAGCTGGTTTTTCAAGCCGGCGCTTACGGTTTGCCGAGCGGTGAGGATGACGGATTACTGCCGATCTATTTGCCCATCCCGTTTTATGAGCGAATCCCGGCTGGCGCTACCGCGATTCAGATCGCTGACGGCCAGGAAACCACAGCGGACTTTGTGCTTGCCGGCGGCGATTTAAATGATGTTGTTGATACGGGCGTTGCCGGGAGGGCAGTGGTCGTAGATAATTTTGCGGTTGAACAGAATTATCCCAATCCGTTTAATCCGTCGACAACCATCGCCTTTTCTGTACCACACCAACAGCATGTTGATGTCGCGGTTTACGATGTGTTGGGACGGCAGGTCGTGACTTTGGCGCAGCGCGCTTTTGAGGCCGGTCATCATTCTATGGTCTGGAACGGGCGTGATGCGGCGGATCAACCGGTGAGCGCCGGATTATATATCGCCCGCCTGACGACCGGCGATGAGACAAAATCAATAAAAATGCTTTTGATTAAATAAAAAGTGCGGGGTGGGCCATGGCCTGCCCCGCGTTCACATCTATTCCCGCAATAAAATCTTTTGCGCAAACCGATCGAATTTATCTATTGTGTTGTAATACAATTTCCATGATCATCGAAAAAACCAAACTTGGAACATTCTGCAAAGATGCTTAATTTGCAGCTTGGAATCGCAGATCACAGTTCAAGCAGCACAGGACGCTCGTGAAAAAAATTGCTACAATTCTTTTTCTTTTTTGTTCGATAGTTACGGCCTTGTCGCAAGAGGTTCGTATTGTTGAAAAGCAGCCGAATCGTGTACGGCTGCACGTGATGACCGACGTGCCGGCCATCGGTGAAATTATTGTTGATGGACAGCCGCGCGCGCAGGTGCTCAGCGACCTGCCGCTCTTTCAGCACAAAGACGGCTATGTTCTCCCCTATAAACCTGTCCTGATTCATCTGAATAGCCGGCAGGCTACCGTGAGTCTGGTGTCCAGCCAGGAACAGCGTTTCCCCATAAACGAACCCATGCCGATGAGCGAGTCGTTCTGGCATCCGGAAGGCGACGATCAACCGAAAATGGTGCACGATTTTCTTGCTCCCGTTGAGCCGAATCTCGTCGAAATTGATTATCTCGGTCAATTCAAACAGAGCGATTTGCTGCGCGTTGCGGTTTATCCTTTTCGTTATGATCGACAGACCGGCGAGCTGATCGTCACTACACAAATTATTTTTGATGTTTTTGCCGAGACACACAACATGGCCGTCCAACCGGCGACGACCACCGATATGGCGCTGCTCGACAATATGGATGTTATCGCCGCGACAACCGCTCAAAAAGCGCGCCCGGCAGCCGGTTTGAGCAAAAAAACCGCAGAGATCGAGCGCTGGAGAATTGTCGTCAATGAGGACGGACTGTATCGTATCACCGGGCATGACCTGGCGGCCGCCGGTGTGCGTCTGCTTGATATTGATTTCAAACAATTGCGCCTGACCTCCGACGGCAAAGAGGTTTCGGTGTATGCCGAAGGCTGGCGTGACGGCCAATTTAATGCCGATGATTATTTCGAGTTTTGGGGCACGGCTCGCGTGCAAACCTTTCAGGATCAAGCGCCGGATTTGTATCAGGATCCGTACGGCAATCATCGCGTTTACTGGTTATCGTGGGAAAAGCGCGGCTTGTGGATGGTTGAGGAGTCCGGTGAAATTTCCGACACACAGCCTGGTGAAACCATCCGACCCTATTCCTACATGGAAACGCTGCATTTTGAACGGGATAATTATTTTGATCACCTCAGCAAAATTCCGATGGATACCTTGCGCGATCACTGGTTTTGGGATCGCGGCATTCTTGCCGGTAAAAAGGTTGATTATCCGTTCGACTTGTGGCACCCGGATAACCAGTCGCCGTTGCGCGTGACGGCCCGGGTGATGTTGAGCGGATTAACCACCGCCACCGACAGCGCCCACAGCGCCATCGTTTATTTGAATAATACCTTCATCGCGTCGCACGACTGGTATTCACAAGATTATGCCGATCTGCGAAGCGGCGCCAACAGCTACATAAACGGTGCGGACGTCAAACATGGCGAAAATATTCTCAGCGTCGTCAACGGCGTTAATCCGCAGCGCATTGATAATTTTTATCTCAACTGGTTTGAGGTGAACTATCCGCGGCTGTACCGCGCGCAGAATGATTTTATCAAATTCAGAATTCCACCCGATTTGAACAACGGTAAATTTCTTTTTCGCGTGGATGGTTTTGTCGATCCGGACATCGATATTTATAAACTATATCAAAGCAAAATTGTTGGCGGCCTTGTTGAGGAGGTGACTGATTTTCACGATTTCACCTCGCTGCAAATCAGTTTTCAAAATGATGTGCTCTATCCGGAAACGGAATTTGTCGCCGTGTCCAACAGCGCCAAACTCAAACCGCTCGCCATTCAACAGGATAGAGCCAGTCATCTCAAAGACAACCAACTGGCGGCCGACTATGTGATCATCGCGCATGAAAAATTTTACGACACGCCGATTCTCGATGACCTGTTGGCGCACCGCCAGTCGCAGGGCTATCATGCCCTCAAAGTTGATGTGCAGGATATTTATGACGAGTTCTCTCACGGCCATATGAGCCCGTATGCGATTCGAGATTTTTTGAAATGGGCCTATGATCAGTGGCAGGAACCGCGTTTGCGGCACGTGCTGCTGGTTGGCGACGGCTGTTACCTGCATGTTACCGCGCAGGGCGACACGCTGAATTATATCCCCGTCTATCTGCGGCAAACCCTGCACTATGGCGCGGCGGCGAGCGATTTTTGGTACACGCTCATTTCCGGCAATGATGAAGTGCCGGACATCAATATTGGCCGTTTTCCGGTCAAGACGGTGGCGGAGCTCGATGCGGTTGTGTCGAAAATGCTCAAGTATGAAACCGCGCCGCCCACGGGCGACTGGCCCAATCGATTTTTGATTATCGGCGGCAATGGTTTGACGTTTCGGACACAGGGTCTCGCCCTGTCTCGCATTGTTCCGCAAAATTTTGATACGCGAACATTGTTTTCTCTCAAAGACAAAACGCTGGACTTTGATCCCTATTTTGGCGGCACGACGGATTTGCTCGATTATCTGGGTCTCGGTTGCAGCGTCGTCACTTTTCACGGGCACGGCGGCGGCGCCATTTGGGCGGATAATAATTTGTTGCGTCTCGAAGATGTCAGCCGATTTTATACGCGCGGCAAACTGCCGTTCATCCTCAGTATGACCTGTTACACCGGTCGTTTTGAAGAACCGCACTACGAGCAGTCGCTGGCCGATGCGCTGCTGTTCGCCGAGGGCGAAGGCGCTCTGGCCATGGTCGGCGCCAGCGGCGTTGGCTGGGAATGGAACGACTATTTTCTGCAAACCGAAATCATGAAAATGATTTTTAACAATCCCGGCCAACCGCTGGGCGATATGTTTACCGCCGGCAAAATTTCCTATCTGGCGCATTATAAAACCACGCAGGCCATTTCGCAAATCAATCAATACCATCTGCTTGGCGATCCGGCCACACGAATTGTTTTACCAGAGCACCAAACCACCCTCGATGTCGCCAATCCTATTTTGCTCAAGGGCGATACGGTCAACGTGGTGGCCTCGCTGCCGTTTGTGCAGGGACAGGGTCATTTCCATGTTCAGGACAGCATCAAGGTGATCAACTCGGAATCCTCGGTGGCTTTTTCCGATGGCCGACCGACCGCCCGTTTGCCCATTGACGAGGATTTTATCGGTCAAACCGGAACGCTGCGTTTTTACGGCACGGACGATTTTGGCAACAATCGCACGCACGGTTCGGTATCGGTGTCGCTCAAAGGCGCGATTTTCGATTCGGCCTATGCCGCGCCCACAGCCATTGACACGCTGTATGAAATTTTTGTGCACGTGCGCAGCCGCGCGCCGCTGCAAAAAATTTGGTGCCTGGCGTTGAATGATTCGCTTTCTCTTGAGGCGATGGGCGATAACTGGTTCAAGTCAGAAAAAACGTTGTCGGTCCCGTTCACCGGTTTTCAGTTTTCATATTATTTTCAGGCTCTCGATGAAAATAATACGCTGCACACCAGTCAGCTTTTTAAACATTATATAAACTTTGCCGTTGATGTGGCGCTTGATCAGGAGAATCTTCGTTTTGTCGGCCTGGATCAGGTTTTTCTCGAAACCATGATTAATAATGCCAGCAGCAATGCGGTCGATCGTTTGCCCATTTTGTACGAATATCAAAATGAGAACGGCTGGAAGACCATCGGCTACGATACGGTTGATATTGATGCGTACGCCTCGATTCGCAGCCGATACGCCTACGCTCCGGCGCCCGGCCCCCTGCACGTGCGCATCACGCTTGATCCCGATTCCACCCTGCGTGAGCAGGACCGCGACGACAATGTGCTGAGCAAAATGATGCAGCCGAACATATTCCAGTGCACTTCAACCGGTTTTGTGTTGAATGGAGAGCGCTCGACGACATTGGCCTTTGATGAAAACGTATCCATCGAACTGCCGGTTGGCGCTTTATCCGGCAACTCGGCGCTTTTTATTGACACGCTGAATAATGTGACGATTTTTCAACAGCCGGATTACGCCTACGTGAGCGGGACCCCGGCGTATGATCTGCGCCTGTTGTCGTCAACGGTTCAGGTGGATAAAGCCGTAACCCTGGTGTTGCATATGGCGCCGGACAGCGCGGCTGTGGATTCGGTCGAGCTGAATTCGACGCTGTTTCGATTTTCGAGACAGACGAAAAAATGGATCAAATGTCAAACACAAAATGAACCGGGCAGGTTATACGCTGAACTGCCAGATATTGGCCCGGTGGCGGTGCTTGCCGCGCAGGATCTGACGCCGCCGGACATTTCGCTGGCGATTGACGGCCAGCCCTATGTGACCGGAAAATGGGCCAGCGCCGAACCGCGTATCGGCATTCGTTTGCAGGATATGAACGGCGTCGACATTTCGTCCGGTCGGCTTGAAATAACGCTGAACGGCAAGACGGTCGATGCTGCGGATATTGCGCTGCCGGATTCGATCATCGACGGCAACCAGATTCTCATCAGTTATAATCCGCAATTGCTGCCGGGCGACCAAACGCTAACGGTGCAGGCGGCGGATTGTAATCAAAACATCACGCCGCGCTACGAATTTTCGTTCCGCGTTGCCGGCCAGTTCGAGATTCAGATGCTCGGTAATTATCCGAATCCGTTCACTGACGATACCCGGTTCGTCTATCTGTTCACCAGCCCGGTGACGGATATGTCGCTGAAAATTTTTACGGCATCGGGCCGGCTCATCCGCCATTTTGATGCTACAACGGTTTTTGATGATCCGAATCCGCTCAGCGCCGATTATCATGAAGTCTATTGGGACGGCCGGGATGCCGACGGGTACGAGGTCGCAAACGGCGTCTATTTTTATCAACTCATCGGCAAAGCCGATGGTCGCACCAAAACAATCACAGGTAAAATTGCCAAAATAAAATAGATTTTTCCGATACAGGTAATTTAACTCAGGTCAATGGACCCAAGCGAGATGCGCGAACTTTGAAAAAGCTCATTATTATAATTTTTACCAGTCTGCTTTTGGCGAACCTGGCACAAGGCCAGGGCCGCTATGCCGGAGCCTCGATGGAACTGGGCGTCGGCGCGCGACCTTTGGCGCTCGGCGGCGCCGCGGCGGCGATGGTCAATACCGGCGAAACGTTCTATTATAATCCGGCATCGCTCGGTTTGGCGCACAAACCGCACGTCAACTTTATGTATGCGCCCACGTTCGGCAACCTTTCCGAACCCATGGCCAACTATAATTATGTGGGCGGTATTTATCCGATGCGCGGCGGCGGTGTCGTCGGCATTAATTGGACGCGGTTTGCCGTCGATGATATTCCCGTGTTCCCGGAACTCAAAGGATCTTCATTCGCCGAACGTAACAAAGACCTGTCGCTGCGCCCGGACGGCACAGCGCTCGGATATATCGAGGATGTTGAAGATGTCTTTTACTTTTCTTTTGCCAAAACGCTCGAATCCATTTTGCCGCTCGGCTGGTGGTACGGCGATCTGCCGCTGACCATCCCCTTTGGCATCAATTTTAAATTACTGCGACAAAAGCTCGGCGATGCCTCCGCCTCCGGCATGGGCGTTGACGCCGGTATTATGATAAAATTTAATCTGGGGACGCTCGTCAATCAACGGCAGCTTGGTGATTTCGCTTTTGGGTACTCCATTCTGGATATGACCAAAACAGCCGTCATCTGGAATACGAGGCACGAGGATCGGATTAAACGCACAGGCATGTTCGGCATGAGTTACAACCAGCCCTTGTGGATTGAGGCGTCATCCCTAAGTCTGTTTTATACCTTGTCGCAAAAATACGACAGGGAAAATTTGTTTGGCCTTGAATTTGCGGTACGCGGCGCGGCAATACGTTTGGGCAAAAATTCAGCCGGTTTAACCGCCGGCGCCGGTATTTTTTGGCGCCGATTTTATATTGATTATGCTTTTGTCAATAATGCTTTTGATGATGTCCATCGTATCAGCTGTTCATTGGTTCTGTAAAGAATATATTTCTCCGCTGTCTTGGACATTTTCTGTGCACTTACCTGAATAGTGTGGACCGTTCCTCTGTTATTAGTGCAGTCGAACTTTTTGGCGATTTTTATTGCCGGATTTCTTATATTCTCTATGGGTTTGGGGTTTTGGATTGTGAGGCGGAGAGAGTTAGCTAAAGTCATCAATTTCAAAATCGATGTGTTCCTTATCACAGTTATTTTTGGAACATTGAAAGGATGGTAGATTGGCTATGCGTGAGGGTTGTAAAGTAGCGCACAAAACGTTGATTGGCGCGTTCATTTTTCTGATGAATATCCAGGCGTTTGCGCTCGTCATCAATGCCGGCCGCGGACTGCCGCATACAAAATCCGCTTATACGACATTACAGGGGCATATGACAACCATGGGGAACCTGCGTTTTTGGGGCGGAACTGGTGAATATCCCAATGGTGACTCAAAAGGCGAAACCAGAATCTGGGTCGCGCGTGCCATCGCCAATGTGACCTATGGATTTAGCGAACATGGCGTCGTGTCGCTGAGCCCAATTGTATACCAGGATGCGCACAAGGATGAGGGAGAGCAGGTCCCCTGGGATACCTACTTGAATTTTAAACTGGGTAATTACAAGATCGAAAAACAGCCCTACTGGATCGGTTTTGACATCGGCATGCGTTTTCCTACCGGCAAAAAACATAACGTCATTTTTGAAGACTATACCGCGGGAAAATTTGAATTTGGATTGACCGGACTTTTGACCTACCGTTATTCGGCGCCTCAGCTTAAAAGTGATGTCCGCGTGCATGCCAACCTCGGTTACTGGAATCACAATGATAAAGGCGAATACTTGTCCGAAGTTGAGCCGCGCGACCTTGGACTCGTGAAACGTACCAGTCAATCCTTAATTTACGCTCTCGGAGTCGAGTTTCCAGTTGAACAATTCATTTATGGCATTGAGCTGTACGGCATGTCATGGTTGGCGCAACCTCCACGGGGCGCGGCAAGTCGCGAAAATTATTTTTATATGAACGTCAGCGGCCAGTTCAAAGCACACCATCGTATGTCCATCTTTGCCAATGCGGATTTGCGCCTGTCTCCCGGAAAAGATACGACCATTGGTTTTGAACCCGATTTCTCCGGCGTCGGCAATTACCCGGGGTGGCGCATTAACCTGGGATTGCGCTATCTGATTCTCCCAAGCTCGGATTATGGTTTTGCGCGTGCTTCCATTGAACGCCAGCAGCAACGTAAAACGCGCGAATTATATTCTCAACTGCAAAAAGAAATTGAAAAACAAAAAGAAATTAACGCCGAGCTTGAACGGCTAAAGCGTGAAAAAGAGAAAACCGGAGCGCAGACATCCGGGAATTAATTATTCAACGCCTTTGTCAATCGACAAAGGCGTATGCGGTATGACCGACAAACTCTTATCATTACCTCCAGATTGCGCTTGACATAATGAACGCCATTATTTATATTGAGCGCAATTGAGACTATCAATCACACGGCGACCTACCTCAACGTCGTAAATTCCATTGAATCTTACCACAGCATCCATTTTTAATGCGTAAGCGAAATCAGCTGGGAGACTAAAAGTGATAGACTTGTTCGAAAAGTGTTCGCAAGGAAAAAGTGCACGCGCCAAGCAGGCCATAGATGAAGGCTGGTACCCCTATTTTATCGCCATTGATTCAGGAGCAGATACAACTGTTACCATTCATGGTGAAGAAAAAGTAATGATCGGCTCGAATAACTATTTGGGCCTGACGCAGGATCCGCGCGTCAAACAAGCCGCCAAAGACGCCATTGATAAATTCGGCTCCGGCTGTACAGGTTCGCGGTTTTTGAATGGAACTCTCAGCCTGCATGAAGAATTGGAAGAACGGCTTGCTGAATTTATGCAGATGGAAAAAGTGCTGGTGTTTTCAACGGGCTTTCAGACCAACCAGGGCACCATCTCCACGATCGTTGGCCGCAAGGATCTGGTCGTCGGTGATGCTGAGAATCATGCCAGCATTGTTGACGGCACGCGGCTCTCATTTGGCCGAGCATTAAAATATCGCCATAATGATATGCAGGATTTGGAAAATGTGCTGACGCGCAATGGCGTCACCGGCGGCGTTCTCATTGTCACCGACGGCGTGTTCAGCATGGGCGGCGATATCGTCAAGCTGCCTGAACTGGTGAAAATTGCGGAAAAATTTGGCGCGCGCGTTATGGTGGATGATGCGCATGCCATTGGCATTCTCGGCAAAACCGGCGCCGGAACAGCCGAACATTTTGGGCTCATCGACAAGGTCGATTTGGTGATGGGCACATTCAGCAAATCATTTGCTTCGCTCGGCGGCTTTATCGCCGGTCGGGAGGATGTCATTCGTCACATCAAACATACGGCCAGAGCGTTGATCTTTTCCGCAAGCCCGCCGCCGTCTGCCGTAGCAACCGTGCTCGCTTGTCTCGACATTTTGCAGAAAGAGCCGGAACGCCTCGATCGATTGTGGGCGAATTATCACAAAATGAAAAAAGGCTACGAGGAACTCGGTTTTAATACCGGACATAGCGAGACGCCGATCATTCCAATCATTATTGGTGATGATGAAAAGACGTTTGGATTTTGGAAATTATTGTTTGATAACGGCGTGGTGTGTAATCCCGTCGTCAGTCCGGCGGTGCCGCCCGGCATGGGTTTGCTGCGAACCAGCTATATGGCAACGCATACGGATGAAGAGTTGGACAAAGTTCTCTGTACGTTCGAAAAGGTCGGCAAAGAATTTGGTCTTATCTAAAGCACGAGGCTACCGAAAGGTAGCCTTTTTCATTTAATCCAGCCAGTACAGCATGCGTCCGCAGTTTTCGCAGGTAAAGAGGTCGTGGCCTTCGCGTCCTTGTGCACCGATTGACGTCGGTTGACGCAGAAAGCAGCCAAGGCAGACGTCATTTTTGACCGGTACGACGGCGCGCTTTAATTTACCGCGCAATCGTTCGTAACGGAAGAGCAGGGGTTTGCTGATTTTCGTCGCCATCTCCTCGCGAGCCGTTTTGAGTTCGCTGCAGCCGGTGAGCGTGAATCCCAGTTTGGCCACCTCTTCCGACTCTTCAATCATCAAATCCAAATCCTGGAGTTTGACCAGGTTTTCCAAATCTGTTTGTGCCATTATTTATTCTCCATCAAAAAGGGCAATCAATTCATCGAACGTGGCAATCTTTTTGGCTGCATTTCGTTTTTGCGCGTCTTTGAGCATGGTCACGAGCGAACCGAGAATTGGCAAATATACTTCGCCTTCGTCATTATGTGGCGCAATGATCATGAAAAAGAGAAAAACGGGTTCATCATCTTTGGCGCCAAATTGAATGCCTTTGTCCGAGCGGCCGAAGGCGATGAGCACGTCAGCTGTTGCGGTGGTGCGACCATGCGGAATGGCGACGCCTTTTCCCAAACTGGTACTGCCCATGAGCTCGCGCTTTTTCAGCATTTCAAAAACAATGTCCTTGTTCTTGACATACTTTTCAGCGACAAAAAGATCAAGCAACTCTCCCAACGCCTCTTCTTTGGTCGTTGCTGTCATCTGCGGCAGGAACAGCGTCTCTTTTAAATACTCCCGCATATCGATTTTTATCATACATCCTCCTGTTGAGCAGCCTCATTATATTCTTCTCGTATCCGGTTCAATTTTTCGCGTATGGTGGAATCGATTGTGATATGTTCGGAATCGAACTTTGCCAATTCGCGCATCAAGACGGTTATTTTTTCCGAATCCGGATCCTGTTTGTTTAAAAAGATTAGTCGGTCTTCTTCCACTCGACAACTGCCGCCGATGAAATCGCCCTTTTCTTGCCGTACTGTGATATTGAGCTGTTCAGCCAATTCGAGCAGTTGCAAGAGGACAAATGCATTGTCGAGTCCTCGTATTATTTTTTTATTTTTTAAGAGTCCTGTAGTTTTTCGGTTACCCATCGAACATCCTGAGATTGTTCTTTTTTACATATCAACAAGGCATCCGGTTGATCGACGATGATGAGATCATCAACACCAATTATGGATACGATACGATCTGTTGCTTCAACATACGAGTTTTTCACATCTTTGAGCAGCGCTTCTCCAATGACAACATTGCCGTTGTCATCGGCGGTCGAACTTTTGTAAACCTCCTCCCAAGTGCCAAGGTCGTTCCAGCCAAATTCCGCAGGTAAAACAAATACTTTATCGGCTTTCTCCAAAATGCCAAAATCAATGGATTGCCCTTGAAGCGACGCATAAACCTCTTCGCAGACAGCGTCGGCACGGTCGGTGTGTAAAGCCGATTTGATGTCCAAAAGACCGGCGTACAACTCGGGCATAAATTTTTTTATATGTTCGAGGATGGTCGCGGCCTGCCAGATAAAAATGCCGCTGTTCCAGAAAAAAGTGCCGGCCTGCAGAAATTCTTCCGCTTGGTCTCGCTTCGGTTTTTCAGTAAAACGGGCCACGTTGAAACAAACATTTTCGTGCTGTTCAGCGGCTTCAATATAGCCATAACCGGTTGCCGGATAGCTGGGTTGAATACCGAGTGTGACGAGCGCCTGGTCGTTTGTTTTGGCAATGGTGATGGCCGATGACAGGGTGTCCTGAAAGACCTTTACATTGGTGATACGGTGGTCGGACGGCAACACGACCATGGTGGCGTCGGGATCAACATCCAGCAGATGAATCGCGGCCAATCCGATGGCCGGTGCGGTATTTCGGCCCACGGGTTCGAAAAGGATGTTCTCCAATGGCAGCCAGGGCAACTGCTCACGCAAAAGCCGTTCCTGGTTTTTGTTGGTCACAACAAAGATCGTTTCTTTTGAAAACAAACCCTGCAGTCGCGCTGTTGTATTTTGGATCAAAGAGCCGTCATCCACGAGCGACAGATACTGTTTGGGACGGCTCGCCCGGCTCTTTGGCCAAAAGCGGCTCCCAATTCCACCGGCCATAATGACCGCGTATGTGTGTTCATGGTGAAGCGTCATTGTTCTCTCAGTTGTCTTGATCTTCTTTTGAATAAAAAAAGCCCGCAACAAATCAAACAGTGCAACGGGCGCTTTTACATCGTTTTACGTCTATAAATGTCTGCTAATTTTATCGACGATCTGGGCTTTAGACGCCGCGCCGATCATCGAATCGACAACATCGCCGTTTTTGAATAACAACAGCGTCGGGATGCTGCGGATGCCATATTGCATGGGCGCCTGGCGATGATGATCCACATCCATTTTGCCCACTTTGACCTTGCCGGCATATTCGGTCGCAATGTCTTCCACAATCGGCGCAATCATTTTGCACGGGCCGCACCAGATGGCCCAAAAATCAACGAGCACCGGGACCTCCGATTGCAAAACCTCCTGATCAAAGTTGGCATCCGTCAATTCGAGTAGATTACCCATAATTCTATTCTCCAAAATTCATTCGGGACGTTTCTTGCTGATTTCAAACATAGAAATATTTCGATTGAATTGCAATAATAAACTTTTTGTTTTTTCGGCCTTTAGCCGGATGCATGAGGGATGAGGACCAATGAAAAGAATATAGAAAAAACGTATGACGAATCTGCCCGGCATGATGCTTTTAAAAATGCCGATGCATTAACGTGTTGCCGGTCTGGGAGGTGTTGGAAAATATCAAAAAACTTTTTTGATAAAATAAAAAAACATCACGCCCGAGGCCACCAGCTTGAGGCCGATGCCAAGGAATGTGCCGACAAAAACACCCCAACCGGCTTTGAGGGCGGCGCCAGTTTCTTTGCCGTGCGCCAGCTCGCCAACGAGGGCGCCGAGAAAAGCGCCGACAAAAATACCCCACGGCGGGAAAAATAGCAGGCCGACGAGCGTGCCGCCCAAGGCCAGCCAGACACTCAATTTTTCTGCGCCGTATTTTTTTGCGCCGAGCGCCGGAATGACATTATCGAGAATGCTGACGATAACCGCAACCGCCGCCATGATAATGAGAAAGGTGACGGAATAAGGTTCCCAGTCCTTTGCCCAGGACAGCAGAATAAGAGCGAGAAAATTCAACGGCGTTCCCGGAACGGCCGGGACTATACAGCCGATTAATCCCACAATGGACAAGATAAAGCCTAAAATTATCAGGAGAATGTCAAAGAAGCCCATTTTATTTTCACCTTTTTACAAAATGAGTGTTGTCAATTTTCGGATTGCCATAGCAGTAAAGACACCCGTGTTGGCAGCTTTTGTACCATCCAATGTCTGTGCTTTTCGTGCAGCCGCAGAGTTGGCGTTGCCCGGTCGCGCGGGTCGTGTCAGCCGTGTATCCACGCGGGTGCAGTTCATTTAGGCGCGAGCCATCTATACAACTGGAGCGCGGCCACCCGGGGACGCAACAGCCATGCAGCGTTAATCTATGCTTTTTCGCCAATTTCTGCAACAATGCACTTTCATCTTCCACAGAAAAATCAACAAGAGAAATACCGCGTTCAGCCAATCGCTTGGCCACTTTGCCATAGATGTGCACCCAGCTTGTTGTCACTTGTTCAACGCGATGCTCTTGCAGAACTGGCGCCAACTGGGTGAAATAATCAAGATTGTTGATAACCGTGCCGTCGTGCAATTTGAAATGTATGATCGGATCAAGTCGAAGGGTGATATGTTCCGGGCCATGTAAAAAATCAATGAGCCGCGGAAGAAGAGCCAGAACCTCTTTCGGTTTCGGAACGCGCGGTTCAAGCACACTGCCACCAAGCCCGGTGACGCTCAGATGCACATAACATAAATCATATTTTGAAAGCTGAGAAGAAAGCGCTGGACAATCAAAAATATTAGCCGGATTTTTCGTCCACAACACAACGGAATGCGCCAGTTCGGGCGGCGCTTTTTGGTAGAGCGAAATGGCCAATCCCTCGGGATCGGTCGCCACCATATCTGTGCGGCGACTCGCCGAAAAAACGGCACGATTCTGAGTTTCTGGAAAAAGATCGGGCATGCGCCGGCGCCCTCCGTTTATACCCATCGATCAAAATGAAGGCGGCGCTCGTTACGTTGAGCCGGGTAGCCGTTCAAGACCATGCGTATATCCGTGTTGATAACCCGATAGTTATGATCAAGAAAAAAACGCAGGATTTGGTTGGAATACATGGGCAGCCGCACCAAAATTCGATCGCGCGACCATTTTTTCGCCATCAATAAAAAATCCGTGAGAAAGTATTGAACGTAAACGTCCGGTGTTTTGGGGTGCGCCATAAACGCTACGATGCGCAAGAGTGCATTTTGTTCTTCTACCAGGCTCGGTTCGGTTTGCAAAATGGCCAGAGCGATCGGCGTTCCTTTGCGCACAAACAAAACAGTTTCTCCCTGCTTGCTGTCATCCATGGATTCGATCAGTGAGGTATAATCGATCGTTGGATCATTAGCGCGTTGCAAGTAGTGGAGGTGATCGAAAAAGTTTTGTCTCGACGCTGATGTCAGGCGCGAAAAATAAATCAGTTGATGTGGCGAGTCTTCAAGCGACGGCAGGATGGGAGAGACCGGCTTGATCAGATCAATCGACAGCACAGATGGTTCAAAATCCATTTTTCCGTAAAAGCCGATGTTGCGATTGCTGCGCGGATTGGTTTCCAGACCGATGGTGCGGCAGCCGGCTTCCTTTAAAAAAGTAACGGCCGCCGATACCAGATATCTGCCGAGCCCCATATGATGTTTTTCCGGCACAACAGCGAGCGGCCCAAACCAACCGGTGTCGCCCCACACATGGCAAAACACAGCGCCGCGAATTTGCCCGGAATCCTCCAACACAAAACAGCCGTTCGGGCACTGTCGGACATACATATTTAAAAAGTCCGGCTGGCACATGGGAACCTGAGTGTGGGAGTATCCATCATCAATTCGGGCTTGCGTGAAGGCCCGCGATAAAATACCGTTGACGGTCTGTAAATCCGATTTCTTTAGGAGGCGAATATGAGGCATTATCTTGTGCCTGTTTCAATAAAGGCGCTTGCGAATTAATATGAAAAGACGATTATTATGTCAGATGTCTGGAAAATTACAACAGCGTTAGTCCACGACCTATTTCGGTGAACACAAAAGTCGTCCGAACGATTTATTTGATAGTATGATAATTTTTGAATTTTGAAGAAAGTCCCGAGATAATTGTCGTGTTTTGGACATCCAACATTAATGTCTCTTGAGGTGTTCTTTCATGCGTGCTTTGAGCATTTCGCGTGCACGAAAGATGCGAACTTTGACTGTCCCGAGAGGAATATCCAGCTCTTCGGCAATTTCTTCGTATGATTTATCCTGGCTGTGCCGTAACATGATCGCTTCTTTGTATTTGGGCGGCAACGAATCAATCGCTAACCTGATCTGACTGGTCTGCTCTTTCGAAATCAATTCGGACTCGGGACCCTGTTCGTGATCCGCAAAATCCCGCTGCAATTCGCCATCTTTGGCTTTAATCGGCGAATCGATCGATGTGGTGGCGAGTTTTTTCTTACGAAAATAATCGATACAATTATTCGCCGCTATTTTGTACAACCAGGTTGAAAAAGCGTAATTGGAATTGAACGAAGCCAATGCGCGAAATGCCTTGATGAACGTTTCCTGCGTCAAATCCTCGGCCTGCGCTTTGTCTTTGACCATGCGAAAGATAAAATGGTAAATTTGTTCACGGAAACGAGCGACGATATCAGTGTAGGCTTTTTGATCGCCTTCCAGAGCGCTTTCGATTAGTTCGGAAATATCGTGAGTCATAGCCAGAATATTTGTTTTTATTAGAGTTCAAATTAGTGTAAATTCGATTAACAATCAAGTAAAAGTTGTTGCAATATAGTACCGCATGGCTTATCTTGATCTTTGTTTCACAAGAAGTTAGGTGCAACTCGAATGGGATGGTGTCATCCATACATAAAAGATAAAGTCACAGCATGATTCAGTCCATTGGCATCGACATCGTTGATATTGATCGTATGACCCGAGTGATAAACCGCTGGGGCGATAAATTCTTGAAAAAAATCTTGACGCCGGTCGAGTATGACTATTGCAAGAACAAATCCGGACAATCGGCTTCGGTGGCGGCGCGGTTTGCCGTCAAAGAGGCGCTGTATAAAGCATTGCCTGCTGCGGTACAACCTGGAGTTGGCTGGCTTGATATTGAAGTGATGAACGATACATTCGGCCGGCCTCACATTAATGTTTTTAATTCCCTCAATCGTTTGATGGACGACTATGTTATTCATGTCAGTATATCGCACAGCAAACAGAGCGCTGTCGCTTTGATCGTCCTTGAAAAAAAGGAGGTGAATCCATGAACGCCGTTGTCACTGCGCAGGAAATGGCGGCGCTGGACGGACACACCATTCAGCAGCTGAATATTCCCGGTATCATCCTGATGGAAAATGCCGGGCGTGGTATTGCCGAGGTGGCGCTTCAAATGTTGGGGACGGCATCCGGAAAAACTGTGTTTATCTTTTGCGGCGCCGGCAACAACGGCGGCGATGGCTATGTGGTGGCGCGACACTTGCTCAATCACGGTGTGCGAGTTCATACGTTTATTTTGGCGGCGCCGGAAAAAATTAACGGCGATGCACTGACCAATCTAAAAGCGCTGCAGGGAATGGGACATCAGCCTGTTTTTATCGAGAGCCTTCCGGAGCGGCTCGAAGCGCCTGACCTCGTTGTTGACGCCATGTTGGGAACCGGCGTCAAGGGGGCGTTGCGCGGATTGTATGCCGAGGTCGTTGAGCACATCAACAAGTTGCAGACCGATGTCCTGGCGGTTGATATTCCGACCGGCGTGAATGCCGACAGCGGACAGGTCAATGGCCCTGCCATAAAAGCCACGCGCACGGCGACGATGGCCTTGCCCAAACGCGGCCTGCTGTTTTCTCCTGGACGCGAGCACACCGGGCTGCTCCAAGTCATTGATATAAGCATGCCGCCGCAGGTGGTTGAGGACCATCATCCGCGCGTCTATCATGTCGATCGAGATTTTATTCGCTCTATTCTGCCGAAACGTTCACCGGCGGCCTATAAAAATAAAGTCGGCATGATTCAGGTTGTCGCCGGTTCAAGCGGCATCACCGGCGCCGCCGTGTTGGCTGCCGAAGCCGTATTGCGAAGCGGAGCCGGTTTGTGCTATCTCAACATTCCCAAATCCCTTTCTCCTATAGTCGAAAGTTTGAGCGCCGAGGTCATCGCGCGGCCGCTGGACGATAACGGCGCTGGATATTTTCTCGAACAACATGCCGAGCTGATCCAGGCCGAGCTAAAAAATAGAACCGCGCTGGTGTTGGGCCCCGGTCTGGGCGAGGCGGAGGACGCGTTCAAGCTTGTCCGTTCTTTGGTGCAAAAAATTACCCTGCCGCTTGTGCTCGACGCAGACGGCTTGAACGCCTGTGCTTCTGATATCAATCTGATTCAAAACTACCGGGGTGATGTGGTCATCACGCCGCACCCGGGCGAGATGGCGCGGCTCACTGGTTTGTCGATCAAAGAAATAATTGCGCAGCCGGTCGACATGGCCCGTCAATATGCTAAAGAATGGAACTGCACCCTCATATTAAAGGGCGGACCGTCGGTCACAGCCCTGCCGGATGGCCGCGTTTACATCAACTCCACCGGCAATGCCGGCATGGCGACTGCCGGATCGGGTGATGTGTTGTCCGGCGTTATCGCCGGACTCATCGGCCAGGGTGTTGCCAGCGATATGGCTGCGGTCGCTGCAGTTTTTCTTCACGGCTTGGCCGGCGACCTGGCGTTCAAAAAACTGAACTACGGGCTCATCGCCGGTGATATTGTGAGACACATTCCTTTTGCACTTTTACATGTACAGGAGC
>CAYSNA010000001.1:0-50252 GCA_964432185.1 uncultured Cytophagia bacterium | reverse complement strand
CACATTCCGAACAAGCGTGCTCTTGCCGCAATGCAATTCGCCGGTTAGAATTATATTCTTTTTATGAATCACGGTTATGGAGAGTTGAGGGTGAGAAAAATTGCAGCGAACATAATTTCAGACCAAAGCTGAAAGAGACAATTGACGAGAAAAATCCGACAGCAAAATGCAGCGCGACTAAAAGTACAAAAATGACGAGACCGCTTGCCTTTGGCAAACCGAGTAACAGGCTGCCGCCGCCGATTATTCGTGCATAGGCATCCGAAAAGGCGAGCCCCATAAACACCGGCATGGATAAAAACGGATGAAAAAGCGAGTACGAAACCGCCAGCGCACCGGCAAAGGACATTCGCATCCGAGAGGGAAAGACGGAGAAATACAGCAGCTCCAGAACAAAAGATTGAATAAAAATAGCGACAACAGTTGACAATGCAATGCCGCCGACGAACAGCAGCTTTAAAAACGCCACCACAATGGTCATCAGGACGGCGGAGCCGCGCATTCGTGTGACCAGCCGCGCCACTGTTTGAAAAAAAACACCAAAGGCCATCATAAACAAACCGACGAATGGCAAATCAGCGGCGTGCAATAGCGTTCCGACCTGCGTTTCAAAAAGGCCCCACAAGGTGCCGAGTATGGAAATTATGATATAATTTTTTCGCATATGTTTGCATTCAAATCAATCGTAACATATTATAGTTGTTTTACAATAGAATGGCAATAAAAATCAGGATAGGGGGTGTCCGGGGCCGATTCCGAAACGCAGTAAGAATGAAGCACACTCGCCTTTATGCGATTAACGTGTGCGAGCCCGATATAGATGTCCGTCAAAGTCATAAGCGACATGTTCACGAAAACCGCGAATCGCTTTCAGATGGTTCAGGTGCGCAAACACATCCTGCTGAACCTGCGGCGAAACAAATGTCTGATTTTTCTTGATGCCAAGATCGGCCTGTGTCCATTCGAGGTGGTTTTTACAATCACCTTGACAAAACGAAACAAGCGCGCCCTTCATACCTGCAAGGGCCATCCCAACGGTAAACGGCTCCAGCGAGTAGGGGCAGAGAAAAAACAGGCCGCGTTGTGCGCCGCGATTTTGCAGGGCCGGAAGATAGACATCGCGGGCAATATCCAAAGCGGATGTCATGATGTAAAAATCGACCTGCAGTTCAACGGCGTCGACAGCCAACGGCGCAATGCCGCATAACGAACACGATTTCGGCCATTTTTCTTTATGCTGCAATAACGTGATGTCATTCAACAAATGACATTCGTGATTAAAATGCCCAACCGGACAGGTGGATTTTCCCTTTTCATAATCGTACGGTTTCATGCAAAAACCCGGGGCGATGAGAAATTTCTGCTTTTGAACACAATCCAAGTCGTCAAACGTCATCGTTCCGCTCAATGGAAATCCATTAGAGGTGCGCACCAGGTGCTTATAGGCACGAAATCCACGCCAAAAGCGAACGGGGTGTTGCAGCAGCGCTGTCCAGAAAAAATAGTATGGAAAATCTCGAAAAATATTATGCAGACTGAAGGACCAGAGTCGAGTGGAGAGAAAAGCTTTCTGATCAAGGTAAGCGGCAAAACGGAACAGGGGATTCTGCATGGGAGGCCCCGGCGCTAATCGGTTCGCCACCATATTGTGACAAACGGCTCGGATGCCTGATATTGAAACAAACGCAATCCCATGCCGCCGCCATTGTCGACAATCAACGGCGTTAAATCGAAAATCAACTCTTCCGACAAATAGGCCTCGCACATGTCGCCGTGGCCATCGTGGCCAAGATAGACATCGCCTTGCGGCGGCAAGGAAAGGTAAATGCCGGTTGTGCTGTAAAGTTGAAAATCATGCTCTTTGCAGCCGCCGCCATAACTGACGAACACATGCAGCAGATCGCCACGCACATAAACGCTGTCAATGCGAAAGGCGTCCTTTTCAACGGCAGGACGGTCATATTTTTCAAAATCAGCGATGATGTTGACAGATGGATAAAGACATGGATTGGGCTGTGTTGGGGATTTGTCTCTCGTACACGCAAAAATCAAAGCGAAGAATAGAAGACCTGTTAACGATATTTTGGGCATCACATCGAATCCTAAAGTTATTTCATAAACACGAAAAGATAACTGACACAGAGATACTCGGAGAAGCACGAAGATTCACGGAGAATCCTTTCTGTGGATCTCCGCAAGTCTCGGTGAACCTCCGTGTTAAATGTTTAAATTCGACGTAAAAAAATTGTTCCTTAAAATTTCTATTCACACATTCGTCGCCTCTACAAATCATCCACCACAAGATGTACCACATGCACCGGGCCGTGCACGCCAACCACGCGCACCAGTTCAATGTCCGACGTGGCGCTGGGACCGGAGACAAAATTAACCGACGACGGCATGTTGTCTTTGTGCTCGCGAACGTGTGCCATGCCCTGCGTGAGTCGCGGTTTTATTTTGCTTTTGGGGATGATATAGATCGTCGATTCCGGCAGCAGCGTTACGGAGCGACCTTTGCCGGCGTGACTAAATAGCAGAACCGTGCCGGATTCGGCCAAAGCCATTTCGGCGACCGCAATGCCCACGGTCGCCTTTTCAGCATAAAGCACGTTTTCACGCCACGATTGTTGAACATCCCAAAGACGCGCATTTTCCAGGTTGTGTTTGAGATTCAGGTCGTTCAACAGCGGATCGTCCGCCAGAATGATCTGCCCATGCGAACACGTCTGCACGGCCTGCACGATGGTTTCAACGAGCTTTTCTGTGGTCGTTTGAAAAAAATCCGCACCGATAGCTTGGCTGTACTCGATGAACGATTGCGCCAATTCATCGGGCGTGGCATCGCTCATCACTTCCAGATGCACATCACTTGGATAGACCAATGGCGCCGCTGCCTGTGGTTGCGGGCGGCCAAGGGCATGGCTTATCGTCTTCAGGAATTCTTCGCGGGTGGTCATGAGTCACCTCCCTTCTCTTCTCTTTTGGCGAACCAGTCACGAAATCGTTCTTTGGCAATTATCGGCATCTCGCGAGATTTTGTCCATTCTTTGAGCGGGCCGACGGCCGGGGCCAGATTGCCGAGGTGGGCAAATTTCGTCGCCGCTTTATACAGCGCCGAACTGCCGATGACCGCGCCATAACCGGAAAACGCGATGTCATCCAGCCAGTTGGTCAACTTTTCATCTTCTGTAATATTTTTGCGATGTTTGTAGATCATCTCCTGCAGCGGAATTTTCACCGGGCAGACGTCGTTGCAGGCGCCGCACAGCGAACAAATTTTGGTGATATCTTTGTACTCCTTGTAACCGCCGAGGACCGGAACGAGCGCTGCGCCAAGCGGCCCCGGATAAAGCGCGCCGTAACCGTGGCCGCTGACATGCCGATACGCCGGGCATTCCAGCATGCAAGTGCCGCAGCGGATGCAGCGCAGCACATCCTTAAACTCGCTGGCGAGCACGGTGGAGCGGCCGTTATCAATGATGATAATGTGCAGATCCTCGGGACCGTCCACGTCGCTCTCGCCGCGCGGGCCGGTAATGACCGACATGTACACCGATGCCCGCGCTCCTACGCCGCTGCGCGCTAACAAACTGAACATGATGTCGAGTTCGTTAAATGTCGGCACGATGCGCTCCATCCCCATAAAAACGACGTGCGTTTTGGGAATGCTGGTGACAAAGCGGCCGTTGCCCTCATTGGTCATCAGCGCGATGGATCCGGTTTCGGCGACGGCAAAATTACAGCCGGTCACGGCGATATCAGCGGCCATAAACGCCTCGCGCAAAATGGCGCGGACGAATTTTGTCATATTCTCCGGCACCTCATCGCCGTCATAACCAAGTTTGCTCGCGAGCACCTCGCGGATTCGTTTGCGGTTCTTATGCAGCGCCGGAATGACGATATGCGACGGCTTGTCTTTATCATCGACCTGCAGCAGATATTCTCCGAGGTCGGTTTCGATAATCTCAACGCCGATCTCTTCCAGCGCCTCATTCAAACCAATCTCTTCCGTGACCATGGACTTGGACTTGACCGCCTTTTTCGCCTTTTTCTGATGAAAAAGGAGCTGCGCGATCGAGTTGGCTTCAGCCGCATCCCGGGCAAAATAGACGGTAGCGCCGGCTTTTTCGGCATTGGTGACGAATTGATCCAAATAATAATCGAGATGATCGAGCACATGCGCGCGAATAGTGGCAGCGAGCTCACGCCATTGTTCATAATTGCCCAATTCGGCATAACGATCCTGGCGCTTTTGATTAATCAAATCCTGCGCCTTGGCAATGGACGCCCGCATGAACTCGTCCGACAAGTTGTCGTGCATGCGCTGCTTTAAATTCAAATCGCTGGTTTTAATGCTCATAATTTTCCTTACAGGAATTACAAATTTCAAATTACAAATGACATTATTACGTATGGGATGCTTGTCATTTGTAATTTGTCATTTGTCATTATTGCTCGTTAACGCCTCCACAATATGCATCACTTTAATATCCAGTTTTTCCCGTCGAATTCGCCCGTCTATATTCATCAGGCACGCGCCGTCGGCGCCGATAAGATAATCCACATTGGCGGCGGCAATGTTCTTGACTTTTTCAGCCACCATCGCGCCGCTGAGATCGGCCATTTTTACCGAGAACGTCCCGCCAAAACCGCAGCATTTGTCCTGGCCTTCAAACGGCACCAGTTCCAATCCCTTTATTTTTTCTAAAAGTTGATAGGGCGGTTCGGTGACGCCAAGCAATCGCGACATATGGCACGACGGATGATACGCGGCCCGACCTTCCAATGTCGCGCCGACATCCGTGACGTTGAGCACATTGACGATAAAATCGGTAATCTCAAAAGTTTTGTCCGCAAGAATTTTTGCCCGCTCAGCCCACTCCGGCTCATTTTCAAAAAAATGCGGAAATTCTTTCACCTGTAACACACAGGAGCCGCTTGGCGCCACGACGTATTGACAGTCGTCTTCGAGCAGCGCATTTATCAACAGGCGCATGCTTTTTTTGGCTTTTTGATGATAACCGGTGTTGGCGAGCGGCTGACCGCAACAGGTTTGTTTCGGATTAAAATGGATGGTACAGCCCAGTTTTTCGAGAAGCTCTACGGATTTAATGCCAACGTTCGTGAGAACATTATCCGTAATACAGGTGACAAAGAAAGACACGTTCATGCTGGATCCTGAATTTGGGGGAATTGGCTTCTGCCAAAGATAAGAATATTTTATTTTTAAAAAAGAAAAAATCATTCATGGCCACGGTAAAATGGCGGCGCCATCGCATCAATCAAATTAAATGAAATTTATCTTGCGTTTCGATGCGGATGGTTTTAATTTACTTCGATCCATTATGATTAAAAGTAGTCGTTCTTATAAAAATCCGGAGGACAAGATGTCGATCGATTTCTCCAAACTCGGCAAAATTATCGAAGGCAAAACCAAAGTTATTTATGAAAATCCAAACGATCCATCCACCGTTTACATGCTGTTCAAGGATGACATCACCGCCGGCGACGGCGTCAAGCACGATGTCATCGAAGGCAAGGCATTTGTGGACTGGAAAACCAACCGGGATATTTTTGAATATCTGAACCGCAAGGGCGTGCGCACTCATTATATCGAAAGCCCGCAGGACCGGGTCAGCATTGTGAAAAAGCTGGATTTCAAAATCAATCTCGAAGTGGTGACGCGGCGCGTAGCGGCGGGATCGATTCTAAAATGGGGTAACATGGCAGAAGGCACGCGCTTTGATCCGCTGATCACGCAGTTTCATTATAAAGATGATCCGCTGCACGACCCCATGCTGGATGACACGTATATCGAGTACATGATCAATGCCAAAGGTTCAACCGAATTCCAGGACATGCGCGACATCAATGTGCAGGTGTTCGACATTCTTGAGGAAGCGTTCGCGAATTTTAACATCCAGCTCATCGATTTCAAACTGGAGTATGGACTAATCGACGGCAAAGTCACGTTGATCGACGAAATCACCGGCGGGTCGTTCCGCTTGTGGCCGTACGCGAAAGACAATCCGAATCTGAATCAGCCGAACGTGCTGGCCGAGCTCGACCCAAAAGGCCGGTTGGACAAGGACAATTACCGCATGGGTGGCGATCTGTCGACGGTCAAATCCAAGTTCGAAGCGATTGCCGATATGACCGCGAGATTCAAGGATTTGCCGTAAATTCATCGGATTTTTCAAAAAAGACTCTCGCAAAGACGCCGAGGCATGTCATCAGTGTCCGGATGTTTTCATCCCTCTTTTGTTTGAGATTTTTCTATACGGCCTGGCGCCTTTGCGAGAGATGACTCTTATTATCTTGGCACGAAATTACCAATTTTATGACGCCAGTGCAGTTCAAATTCATTCCCTTTACCCGCACCATCATCGGCGAGTTGCTGCAAAACACCGACAGCGACAATTCGCTGTACATTTTTCCCACCGAGGCCGGCAAACGCGCCGCTATTCGCGAGTTTCAAAATCGATGGACATTTCTAAATATCCAATTCCTCACCATGGAGGAATTGAAAGACACGCTCTTTTTGTCCGACAAACCGTTATTAAAAGAGGAAAAGCGCACGCTGGCGTTTTATGTCTCGTTGAGCGAACCGGACAAGGCCTTTTTTAAAATCGGCAACTATTTTCAATCCATTGAGCTGGCGCACCATTTTTTTGCCTTGTGGGAGGAATTTAACGAAGAGCTGCTGCCGGACGACCCGGACCGTCACAACCTGCAAAATGCCGATGCCGACCTGCTGGGCTGGCAGGCGCTGACCTTTGAGCGCATCAAAAGCATGAAAAACAACTATCGCGCCTTTATCGACTCCCGCGGTTTTGATGACGCTCTATTTTTATATCAGCTTCAGCACCTGGATTCAAGCCTGCTCGGTTCTTTTCGCGCGGTCCATTTTGTCAATCAGTTTTATTACACGCACCTGGAACGCGCCATAATTGACCGCCTGTGCGCGGACGGCAAAAGCGTCACGCTCTACTACCAGCTAAATGAGCACCTGGTGGACAAGGAGACGCTGGGCATCCGGGATTTTTCTCTGCGCGAACTCGGACCGGGGCGAACCGAGCGCATTGATATTTTTGAATGCCGCAACGATTTCAACATGCTGCGGGCGCTGGTGCACCAGGTGCATGTCGGAGGCGTGCGGCATGTCGTCAATTTTTCGGCGGCGCGCGATCCGTACGCGCGTTATCTGTCGCCCGCCCGATTCAATCTCGGCCGTACGCGATCGTTCACCACCACGACGATTTTTCGATTTTTGCAGTACGGTCACACGCTGCTGTCCGGTTTGATTTTCGAACCGGAGCGCCGCAGCCTTCTCATTCCCATCCAGGCGCTCTACGATGCTTTTCTGGAAGCGTCCTTTTCTGCCTATTTTTGTCCGGATGGTCCCGGCGCCGTGATCGATTCGCTCGCCGATCTTTTGGCACGGGAGAATAAATTTATCGATCTCGACGGCGATTTTTTCATCTCGCATAAAAAGGCCAGGTCGAAAGAACTGTTGTCGCTGCTCAATTTTATAAAACGATTGCTGGCGATCGATTCGATTTCCGCGTTTATCAATTTTATTGATGACGACTCGGGCATTCAGATAAACGCTATTTTGAATGAAAATGAAAAAAACACGACCACCATCCGCGAGACATTTTATCGAGCCTTGGCGGATTTTTACGCCATCGAAAAAATCGATATCGTTGCGGATTGGCGCGCGCTGCTGACGAACCATCGTTTGCCGGCGCAGGTGCAGACGAGCGCCGGTGTGCTGCAGCTTTTTCTCGATTATTTGAAATCCCGAACCCTGCGCATCCACACCGCCGCGGCTGAGCAGCCCCGCGTGGAATTTGTTGACCTGCAGGATTCGCGCAACTTGAGCTACAACGCCGTCGCTGTGATGAACGTGGTGGAAAAAGAAATTCCCCATCCACGGCAAACGCCGTTCTTGTTCACCGAAAAACAGCGCCAGGCGCTAGGACTGAAAACCTATGACGACATCAAACTGCGCGAAAAATATTATTTTCTCCGCCTGGTACTGACGACGCCGCGAGTCACGCTGATCACGCAAAAAAACATCGAACAAAATATTGATGTGAGCTCGTTTGTTGAAGAGATTCGGCTTTTTTGCAACCCCGATATTTTCAACACAATCCCAATGGAAGCGGATGAATATCGCGATGTTTTTAATCTTTTGTTGTCAAGCGATCAACGCTATCTCGCTCCGACGAACCGGGCCCTGGATGACAATTTTTATCGATTCGACTTTCAGGTCGAGCGCGACTTTCCGCAGCGGCAGCTTAATTTGTCGTATTATTCGCTGTCGAATCTTCTCAACAACGCTTTTACTTTTTTCATTAAAAATGTCATCCGCCTGGATGAGCGGCCGAAAGAATCGAACATGGATTATTCGCCCATGCTCATCGGCAATATGGCGCACGACTGCCTGAATCAATTGTGGCGCGATATTTTGCAGGACCACGTTTTATCGCCGTCCATCAATTTTGCCGACGTGCCGCTGGAGCGCATCAGCAAAACACTGCGTTCGATTCTCAAACACGACCGCTTTTATTACGCCTCGCCGCACAATCACGCCCAGGTCTATTTTGAAGAAATTACCCTGCCGCGAATTGAGAGCGGCGTGCTGCAGTTTTTTCAATTTTTGCATCGTCTTGGATTCAGCGGCAAACCGCTCGACATTTATCCTGAAAAAGACGAGATCATGCAGCGAGATGACTATATCCCGTACATCGTGTCCGACAAAATTAATTTTAGCATCAACATTGGCGGTCGCGCGGATTTGCGCATCGAGGCCAAGGACAAATCGTTCAACACCATTTTTGATTACAAGACCGGCGGTTTCAAACGCGAGCAGCTTGTTTTGTACGAGCTTTATTATTATCTGAACGAGCGACCCGAATTGCTTGAGCGGGTGTCGTCCTTCTTTTACCAAGTTTTGGATGGCCAGGGCAAGGAACTGCGCGATTTTAGCAGCCGCACCGACAAGGCGGAGATCATCGCCACATTTGAAGCCGACATTCGCGAAAAACTGAACGCCCTGTGGAAAACCGGCTACGAGCTGCCGGAGAAAAAAGCCGGACTGAATGACATGGACACCATTTCGCGATCGGATTTATTTGTCACCGTCTACAAGCCGTCAAAAAACAGTTTATTTTAGCAGAGCAGAATGATTCAACCCGTTAAAAAAGTTATACGCGCCAGTGCCGGCACCGGCAAAACCTATCGGTTGTCGCTCGAATTCATCGGGCTGCTGCTGCAATACCGACCATTCGGTCTGCATTTCAGTGAAATTCTCGTCATCACTTTTACGAAAAAGGCGACGGCGGAAATTCGCGAGCGCATTTTTGAGCACATTCATGCCATCCTGCAGGGAGACGATAGCGGCCGTGAACTGCGGGCCAATATCGAGTCGTTTTTTAATATCACCATATCCGCCGATGATTTGACTGCACTGCGTGACATTTACGTCGACATGCTGACCAACAAACATCTTGTGCAGATCAGCACCATCGATTCCTTTACAAATTCCATTTTCAAAACCATCATCACCCCCTACCTCGGCTTGACGGATTATGTGGTTCAGCCGGCCATTGACGATGATGTAAAAGACGAGCTTTATCGCTCCATATTGCAGGATGAACACAAACTGGCGCTGTTTCGTTCTTTTTTTGAACGGTCGGAATTGCGCACGATCCATGATTACGAGAACTTTGTCGAATCGGTCATCCGCAATCGCTGGGCTTATCATCTGATCAAAACAGCCGAGACAACGAGACCGTTTGTCACGGCCACCTCGGCAGAAGAACGGCTGGAGGCTTTTCAAAGCGCGTTTAGCGACTTTGCCCAAACTCTGCAGCAGTATCTCAACCAGGAGCACGCCGACAAATCCGTAAAAGAAGTGCTCAACAATGATTACGCTCTTTTGATTTTAAACGCGCTCGATCAACCGCAGATCGGCGATATTTCTACAGGCTTTATTAAAATCGTTTCCAATGTCGAAGAATTGCGCAAAAACGCTTCGCTGCTTCTCGATGATCAAAAAAATATCTGGAACGGCAGCAAATTGTTGCGCAAAAAATCGGATTCCGATATCAAAGAAGATTTGCTGGCCAAACTGGAAAGAGCGCGCCTGTTGCTGGCCGATTATCTTTTTGCCGAGCTGCTCCTGAGCGAAGAAGCCGATCTGTTCCAGATCATCGAACATGTCCTGAACAAATATGACGAATTGAAATTCCGCGACAAGGTTTTTACGCACGATGATGTCTCGTACTACACGTTCAAATATTTGTATGATCCGGAGCTGTCCCTCATCGACGGCGATTTTGTCAGCAATTCGTTCTACGAATATTTGTCCACCTACACCCGTTTTGTGCTGATCGACGAGTTTCAGGACACCAGCATCATTCAGTACAAAATTTTGCTGCCGATTGTGCGCGAGGTGATCAGCGGCGCCGGGATCAAAGAATACGGCGGCGCCATTGTTGTTGGCGATGAAAAACAGTCGATTTACGGTTGGCGCGGCGGCGAGCGCGATCTGCTCCTCAACATGCCGGCGGTGATGCACGGCGCGTCCGAGTTGACGCTCGATACATCGTACCGCAGCGACGAAAATATTATTTCATTTGTCAATATGGTGTTTGCGCATCCGTCGCTGCACGAGAGCCTGCGGGAGCAAAACATCGAATGGCCGTACACGCCGATTCACGCGTTCAAAAAAAATGGCGCCGGTTATGTCGAATTGGTCCTGCGCAATATCGCATACGGCAGTGACAGCAACAACCAGATTGCGTCCGCCGAAGAGGCGGTGCGGGAATTTTTACAGCACTCGCTGCAGTCGCCCATGTACAAAGATCGGATTCGTTCCGGGAAAACGGCCATCCTGGCGCGCCGAAACGCTGATCTTGATATTTTTGCCGCGGCGCTCGACGAGCTCAAAATTCCATATATGCTGGAATCATCCAACTCGATTCTCCAACACCGCGCCATCAAGCCAATTTTTTTATTTTTGCAGTTTTTTGTCTATCACGAATGGATGGACCTGCTCGCCTTTTTGCGCTCGGATATTGTGCTGGTGCAGGCGCACCACCTCAAAGACATTTTACTCGCTTATCGCGATAATCGTCAGGACACCTCGAATGTGGCCGGCATTTTACAATCGTGCACCCACATTCCAGAGGTCGCAAAATTTCTTCCATTTTGGCAGGGCCTGGCTGATGTCGATCCGTTTATCATTGTTCAGCGAGTGATTGAAGAGTACAACATCACCGGGCATTTTT
Organism: uncultured Cytophagia bacterium; assembly: GCA_964432185.1. GTDB lineage: Bacteria > Zhuqueibacterota > Zhuqueibacteria > Residuimicrobiales > Krinioviventaceae > Kriniovivens. The sequence goes on along the minus strand of CAYSNA010000001.1, from coordinate 38,952 downwards.
CGCAGGAGAGCGACGTCAAGAATATCAATCATTTTCTCATGTTGATCGCGGAATTTATCGCCAACAATCGCGATTATCCGAAATCGCTCAAAGGCCTGCTCGATTTTTTCCGCGACAAAGGCGACAATGAAACCTTCAAGCAGGTCGGCCTGGATGATACCAACGCGATCACGCTGATGACCATCCACAAATCCAAAGGACTGGAATTTGACACGGTCTTTTTGTACTGGCAGTTATCCGGCGGCAGTGGACGTTCTTTCCGCGAGATGCGGCCCTACATTGAGTATGATGCCGGGTACACCAGCGTCAACAATTATCTGCTCACATTCAATTATGATGGCCTGGTGAGCAAATCGTCACAGCGCGCTTTCACCGATGCGGTCGATCGCCGCGAGGCCATTGAAGAGTTGAACAATTTTTATGTGGCGCTCACGCGCGCCAAATCCAATTTGTATCTCTGTTTCACCTATCGGAAAAAAGACGGCTTTGCTGCGTTGCTCAACGACAAAAAAACCGAAAAAGGTATCCCGTTGTTGTTTGCCGAGCATCTTTTCGGCATTTTTCAAAACAACTATAACTCTATTCAATATGATGAAAATCGAGATGTCGGCTATGTGGGCGAGGTCGTCGGCACAGTAAAAAACATACCTTCAGCGGCAGCGCAGGAGCTGTTCTACCTGCGCGATTATCTTGATACTGATCGCAGCGGCACGGCGGTGATCGACGAGGAACAAATAGCGCGGGAGGAACATGTTGATTTTAAAACCGTCTTTCTGCAGAATAATGCCGTCGAGATTGGCAATTTGGTGCATCATTATTTATCTTTTATCAAAACAGCGACGGCAGAGGAAAAAGAGCGGGCGCGCGGCAAAACGCGCAGTTTTTACGGCACGCTGATTCCGTTGCCTGAGATTGAAAAAATACTCATCATTGTGAATGCTTTTATCGATGCGCATCCGGATGTTTTTTCGCCACACTGGACGCATATTTATACCGAGTTTACCCTTTTTGATCAGCATGGTCGCGAACAGCGCATCGACCGGTTTATGGTCAATGAAGAGAACAAGACCATAGAAATCATCGATTATAAAACCGGGCACATCTTGGAACCGGAGCAAATAGAATCGTATATTAACATCATCCAATTTTTGCCGCTGGTCAAAAAAGAAGGCTACAGCGTGAGCGGCCGATTTTTGGAAATTGATGTGAGATAGCATCCTGAACTTTTTAGCTACGAACGTAATAACCTTAAAGGAGCTTGTTATGATCCAGGAACGTTATGTGGAGATGCTCGAGGGAGCAATTATAAAAAACTGGAATTTACCAGCCGTATCAAATTACGGTGGCGACACGATAACCTATGCGCAGATGGGCAACAAAATCATTTGGATGCATCATATTTTTGAACAGAGCGGCATACAAAAAGGCGATAAAATCGCCGTCATTGGCAAAAATTCGATCAATTGGGCCGTCACCTATTTGGCGACCATTTCATACGGCGCTGTCATTGTGCCGATTTTGCCGGACTTTAAGCCCGATGACATTCATCACATCATCAACCATTCCGATTCGGTCATGTTTTTCGTCGCACAGTCTATTTTTGACACGCTCGATGAAAGCAAGATGCCGAACCTGCAGGCGATTTTTTCTCTTGATGACATGTCATTGTTGCACAAAACCAATGATAGAATTCCGGCAGTACTGGCCGAAGCCGACAAAAACTATTTGCATAAATTTGACAGCCGTCTGTCGCACGAGAATTTCAAACTGCCGCATATAAAAAATGATGAGCTGGCGGCCATCGTTTATACCTCCGGTACAACCGGTTTTTCAAAGGGCGTTATGCTGCCGCACAACTCGTTGTCCGTCAACATCCGCTATGCGCAAAACAATATTCCGCTCAAGTTTGGCGACAAGGTTGTCTCGTTTATGCCGTTGGCCCACTCGTACGGCTGCGCCTTTGAATTTCTCTTCCCGCTGTCCATCGGCTGTCATGTAACTTTTCTCAGCAAAATTCCTTCACCCAAAATTATCATCAAAGCCTTTCAGGATGTCAAACCGCAGCTCATTTTATCCGTACCGTTGATCATCGAAAAAATTTACAAAAAGCAAATCAAGCCGGTGCTGTCAACCGGCAGCGTAAAATATTTGAAAAACGTTCCCGGTCTGTCAAGCGTCATTTACACTAAAATCCAGAAAAAACTGGTGGACGTGTTTGGCGGTCAATTCATCGAGATCGTCATCGGCGGCGCCGGCTTTAATCCCGAAGTTGAGCGTTTTCTGAAAAAAATCAAATTTCCGTTCACCAACGGATACGGCATGACCGAATGCGGCCCGCTGATCAGCTACGATGGCTGGCAGACCAACAAAGCATTTGCCGTGGGCAAAGTGATTGATGCGCTGGAAATAAAAATCGACAGCGTCGACCCGGAAAACATTGTCGGCGAAATTATGGTCAGGGGTGAAAATGTCATGCTCGGCTATTATAAAAATGAGGAGGCTACCCGCGAGACGATTGATGAGAACGGCTGGCTGCACACGGGCGACCTCGGTCTCATCGATAAAGACGGATACGTGTTCATCAAAGGGCGCAGTAAAAATATGCTGCTCGGGCCATCGGGACAAAATATTTATCCTGAAGAAATTGAAGCCATGTTGAACAACATGCCGCTGGTGAGCGAATCGGTTGTTGTGCACAAGGACGATAAACTCATAGCGTTAGTATACCCGGATTATGAGCTGGTCGATGCGGCGCAGATCAGCGAGGTCAAATTGATGGAACGCATGGAGGAAAACCGCAAGGACCTCAACGCCAAAATGCCGTCGTATGCGGCCATCGCCAAAATTGAAATTTTCCCGGAAGAATTTGAGAAAACACCGACGAAAAAGATCAAGCGCTTTTTGTACAGTTAAGAAAATTCAAGATAACACGATTAATTTTATGCACATCTTGAATAATCAAATAAACCGTGTTTACCACAGGCGTTTTTTAACACTCACAAAACGTTGAGGGATATCATGCTTTTTGGACTTGATGTTTGGTTAATCTGGATGATCCTTGCCGCCATGTTCATCGTCGGTGAAATTTTTACCGCCGGCTTTTTCATCATGTGGTTCGGCATCGGTGCGGTGGCAGCGGGATTAGGCGCACTGCTCGGGCTGGGTATGGGATGGCAATTGGCGATTTTTGTCTTCGTCTCGCTGTTCCTCGTCCTCATTTCGCGCAAGTTCGCCAACAAAATCACCAAAGCGCAACCGGCAGGTATTGGCGCCGACCGCTTCATCGGCAAAAAAGCCGTTGTCGTGGAAGAGATCAACAACGATAAGGGCAAGGGCCGTGTGCGCATGGACCGCGAAGAATGGCGCGCCGAAAGTGAATCCGGCGACATCATTCCGGTCGATAGTCGCGTTGAGACTGTCCAAATAGTGGGCACTCATCTAATCGTTAAACTTTTATCATAAGGGGAGTATCATGGAAATCCTATTCATTCTCATTGCCGTTGTTGTCTTTATTGTTGCTGCTACGGGACTTAAAATTGTGCAGCCGTATCAGCAGGGTTTAATTGAAAGACTCGGAAAATACCAAAGAACGGTCACGAGCGGATTGACACTCATTGTGCCGTTTATCGAACGGATTGTCAAAGTCGATATTCGCGAACAAGTTGTGGATATTCCACCGCAATCCGTCATCACCAAAGACAACGTTGTTGTTGAAGTGGACGCCGTTGTCTATTATGAAGTCACGGATCCGGTGAAAGTCACCTACAACGTGGCCAATTTTTGGATGGCGGTGACAAAGCTGGCGCAAACCAACCTGCGTAATTTGGTTGGCGATATGGCGCTGGACGAATCGCTCACCTCGCGCGAAACCATCAACACACAATTGCGCGAAATTCTGGATGACGCCACCGACAAATGGGGCGTCAAGGTGTCCCGAGTTGAGCTGCAAAAGATTGAGCCGCCAAGCGACGTCATGGAATCCATGCACCGCCAAATGAAAGCCGAACGTGAACGCCGCGCCATGATTCTTGAGGCGGAGGGAAAGAAAAAGTCGGCTGTTCTTGAAGCGGAAGGCGTAAAACAGGCCGCCATTCTCGGCGCCGAAGGTGATGCAGAAGCCATTAAAAAAGTCGCCGACGCGGAAAAATATCGCCAACTCACCGTCGCCAAAGGCGAGGCCGAAGCCATTACAACTGTATACAAAGCGATTCACGATGGAAATCCATCGAATGATTTGATCGCGATAAAATATCTCGAAGCCCTGGCAAAAATCTCGACCGGCCAGGCGACGAAAATCTTTCTGCCCATGGAAACGTCCGGTGTGCTCGGCAGCATTGCCGGCATTGGAGAGCTGTTTAAAGAAAAAACAGAAAAGTAAGCATGGTTTACAAGGCGGCTATTCAGCCGCCTTTTTCTTATGGAGTCGATATGGAATTACAGATACTGAACACGGACCCGAAAATAGCTGAATTGCTCGAAACAGAACAGATTATCAACAGCACGCAGGACGCCCTGGACGTTTTGGGGACGGCCGATTATAATGGCGCCGATGCCGTCATTTTCTATGAACATCAAATTAATCCCGAGTTCTTTAATTTGCGTTCCGGGCTGGCCGGCGAGATCCTGCAAAAATTTTCCAACTATCAAAAGCGTCTGGCAATCGTTGGCAATTTTGAAAATGTGACGAGTAACGCTCTCAAAGCGTTCATCATCGAGTGCAACCGCGGCAGTCAGATCTTTTTCCAACCCACGAGAAAAGCGGCAATTCAAAAACTATCGCAATGACACGGCGCCAAAGCCCTCACGATTGACGTTTTCCATTTCCGCTTTTTTGCCCATCTATTTTCTTGCAACTCTGGCAAATTTTCCTTTTATTTTTTGCTCATAATTGAATTGATCTTGAGCCTTGGGGGCATTATGGCAAAACTCGAACACAACATACCCAAACTGTACGTGCTCATCGTCTTGCGCTGGTTGCTTTTTATCATGCCGATCATTGTGCTGTTTTTTTACGAGAACGACCTGAATCAAACGCAGATCATGATCCTGCAGTCGATTTTCTCCATCGGCGTTGTGGTGTTCGAAATCCCGTCCGGCTATTTTTCCGATGTTTTTGGCCGCAAACATACCCTGGTGATCGGCTCGATCATCAGCACGATGGCCTTTGCGATTTACGCGTTCTCATCCGGATTTTGGGGATTCCTGGTTGCGGAACTGATTCTCGGCCTTGGCGCGAGTTTTATTTCCGGCACCGACTCGGCGATGATTTACGACTCGCTCATTGAGGCAGGGCGGGAAAACGAGTATGCCAAAATTGAGGGGCGCCGCACCTCCGCTGCCAATTTTTCCGAAACCACGGCCTCAATCATCGGCGGCTTGCTCGCCACCATTAGCCTGCGATTCCCGTTTTATGTTGAACTGGCGGTGATGTCCCTGTCGATTCCTTTGGCCATGTCACTCGTTGAACCGGAGCGCCACAAGTTTGACAACTCGCAAGGCAATTTCAAGGGCATTCTTCGCATTGTGCGTTTTGCCATTCACGACCATGCCGAAATCAAGTGGCTCATTATCTATTCATCCGTCATCGGTTCGTCCACGTTGACCATGGTCTGGTTCATCCAGCCCTATCTCGATTCCGTTGGTTTGCCGGTCGCCTATTTCGGTCTGGTCTGGGCCGCACTGAATTTTTCCGTCGGGGTGTTTTCCATGGTCGCCTATCGGATCGAACGCCTTCTCGGCCAATCCAAAACGCTGCTGATGCTCTTGCCGTTATCGGTGTTGGCCTATATCCTTTCAGCTTTTATTCACTCTTTATGGGTGATTGCCGTCTTTTTTATTTTTTATTTTGTTCGTGGCATTCACGGGCCCATGCTGAAAGAATACATTAACCGCCTCACCTCATCGGATAAACGCGCAACCGTGTTGTCAGTGAAAAACATGTTTGGTCGATTGCTGTTCACTTTCATCGGACCATTTGTCGGATGGATGAAAGATGTCTGGTCGTTCAAACAGGCGTTCTTGCTCGCGGCAGGAATTTTTCTGCTGACGGGTGGTCTGTCAATTTTATTTTTGCGGAAGCATCGGGTGCTATAAACGGGGACTTTGGGGCGCTGCGGTTTCCTCCGTCCGAAATTGAATGTCGGACGGAGGAAACGCGAGGAACTGTGCTCCTCAAAACAGCGGTACTCAAAAGATTAAAAATCATCCGCCCAGGCATATGCCTCGATCAGCTTGATCTCGCCTTCTTTGCCGTTCATCGATTTGCCGTGTTCCATACCAATGATCAAATCGGTGCTCTTGCGGGCGATATGGCGGAAAACATTCTGGTAATGAATCTCACCGGTGGTGGGCTCTTTTCGTCCCGGATTGTCGCCCACCTGGAAGTAAGCAATTTCATCCCACGCCAAATCGATATTAGGGATGAGATTGCCTTCCTGGATTTGCATATGATAGAGATCATCCAAAATTTTGCACGCCGGACTGCCGACGGCTTTACAGACTTCGTACGACTGCGGAATGTCCGTGAGAAACAGACCCGGATGATCGCGGAAATTCAGCGGCTCCAGCACCATAACCAAACCGTGCGGTTCAAAAATTTCGGAAGCGCGTTTGAGGGCGTCGATGACGTTGGCGCGCTGGTAATCCGGCCGCAGATGCAGATCAACAAAACCGGGCACAACCGTCATCCATGTGGCATTGACGCGTTTGGCCACGTCAACAGAATCTTTGATGTCTTTTAAAAAGGCATCGAGAATTTCTTTTTTTCCGGTGGTCAAGGTCGGTTCGGTCCAGTTGATCGTATTGGCAACAAACACGCCCATTTCCACACCGCGTTTGGCCAAAGCCGAAGCGATTTTTTCCTGATCGCTGACGGAGCGACCTTTCATGCCGTTATCTTCAAAAGCACGAAAACCAACATCCGCGATAAAATTAATCTGGTCGACAAAATCCTTGCCGGCGTGGTTTTCAAACATGCCGAAATGCGGCGCATATTTCAGCTTAAAATTCTGTTTTTTCGGCGCCTCCTGCGCGTGCGCGACGGTTGTTCCGGCCACAGCGGCGGCTCCGGCGGCAACGCCTGCCGTTCTTAAAAAATCTCGTCGGTTCATAACTCCTCCAGTTGCGTGATTAGCCCAGACCAATGCCGTCAATTTCGGCGCCACAGGACGGGCACTTTTTATCTTTAATTTTATTGAATTCGATGTGATAGCCATAGCGCGAGATCAACGGTTCGCCGCAGCTATAGCAATACGTGCTCTCGCCGTCATCGCCGGGAACGTTGCCGCTATAAACGTAGCGCAGCCCGGCAGCCAAACCAATCTCTCGCGCGCGCTTGATGATGTCAACGGAGGTCGGCGCCACGTCGCTATACAGGTAATGCGGATAAAAGCGACTGATGTGCCAGGGCGTTTCCGGCCCCAATTCATTCAGGATAAATTGAGCTATCTCGCGCAGCGTCTCCTTTTTGTCAATATAACCGGTCACCACCAGTGTCGTCACCTCGACAAAAATGCCGAGCTTTTTCATCAGCTTTAACGTATGCAGTACGCTTTTTAATTCACCGCCGCAGACATTGCGATAAAATTGTTCGTCCCAGCCTTTCAGGTCGATATTCGCCGCGGATAAAAACGGCGCAATTTTTTCAATCGGTTTGGCATTGGTAAAGCCATTCGACACAAAAACCGTTTTCACGCCCTGCTCGGCCGCTTTTTTCGCAATGTCAAAGGCGTACTCAAAATAGATGGTCGGTTCGGTATAGGTGCAGGCAATGGTTTTACAGCCGGCTTGCACCGCCATGTCGACAACCTGATCGACCGGCACATGCTGCCCCTCGATGCGGCCGGTGTGCGGCATTTGCGAGATATCGTGATTTTGACAAAACGAACATTTGAAATTGCAGCCGACGGTCGCGATGGAAAATGATTTTGATCCGGGATACACATGAAAAAGCGGCTTTTTTTCGATGGGATCGACATGCGTGTCAATGGCGCGTTCATAGACGTGCGAATAGAGAAGGCCGCGGCGATTTTGCCGTACGCCGCATAAACCAAATTCGCCATCGGCAAGGCGACAATTGTGCGGGCACAACGTGCACTGCACGGTTTGGTTTGGTAGGGTGATGTAAAAATCAGCTTGTCGCATAGCAAAGAGTAGTAATATTTTTGCGAAAGCTCAAGCAAAAAAAGTTTGCACAGGCTTTAAAAAGGGGGAAAATAAAAATGGCGTCAAAAGTCTTTGACGCCATGGATCACATTTGGCAATTTATTCTATTCTTTATTGATGCCGACGATGAGTTCCGCTGCCGCCTGTATGCTGAGATAATCCTTCTCATAAACTTTAATTTTTTCGCCGTTTGAACTATCCAGGATCATTTTGGTGATGAGCATAACAAGTTTCGGCTCTTCATCATGATTTTGCAAAAAATCCAATCCGGTAAGACCAAGCTTGACGTCTAGCGTGCCCTGCCAGCTTCGCAGGACCAGGCCGGCCTCGTTGGTTTCCGCCGGGGCGATCTCGATGGGATTGAGCGAATAAATTTGTTCGGTGCCGTCGGGCAGCGATCGAACGAATAGAAATTCCAGCGAACCGCTGATCGGGAGATGATTGACGACAGTGCCTTTGACTTTGAATTCCTGCAGCAGGTCCATATCGGCCGCTTTGAGGATTTCCGCCTCAGCATGTTCCTTTGATCCGGTATATCCTTTGGGATTGATCTGGAACCAGGTCGTATCCGGAGTAAATTCTGATGTGTTCCAGGAAAAACAGGCGGGCGTCTCAACTGTGTAATGGGCGCGGATATAACTTTCGGACGAAATGGAGCCTTCCCTGAGTCCCTGACCGACATACGTACTGCCGGAAAAAACAATCGTTTGCGGCATCAAACTGGCAAACAATTTTACTTCTTTTTGTTGAGATTCAGGAAACTCGACGCTCGTTTTCACCTCGGTATTCAGTTCACCCGGTGCAATATCCGTATCAATTTTCAAAAGTTGTTCCTTGCCGTCAGAGGCTTTGCCGAGCATATCGCCGTCCAGATGAATCGGCATTTCGAGAGTGTTGTAAAAATCGATGGACAACTGCGGATCGTCCAAATAAAGGCCGTTGATGTCTTGGACAGAACCCGGCAGTGACACATGATGGACCTGCGGGCGAATGCCGACCATAAACTCATCCAACAGGCCGGTAAATTTATCTATAACGACGCCGCGCATGGCAAAAGTAAAACCAACCGAATCGTGATTATACAGCGAGATTTGCCGGTTATTTTCCGCGCCTTGCGCATGCACAAAAAGCTCCACGCATTGTGGTTTTTTCAGCGTACCCTGATATTCGATCTTGAAATCGGCAATCGGCAATCGCGCTGTGGTGATGGCGCGTTTTTTTGCCGTCAGAGTAGTGGCGAGCGGCAGGCCGGTAATTATATTTGTAAATTGAGGCGAGGTGATCGAAATATCCAGATCGAAGCCCAGGCGGTTGTTGACGTCAAAGGTGATATCACCTTCGCTAAAGGTGGCACGGCGGATGCACACCGCTTCGCCGATCATCACCGAATCCGTCTGATCGACGACAAAATAGCTCGACGGCGCATCAAGGCTTTCCACATGCAGATCTCGCAAATCGACCTGGATGTCAAACGAATCCTCCGCATTCACCGTAACCTGTTGCCCGTTCGATCCGAGGCAGACACCGGACACGGACCAGTAATCAGCCGTTCCAAGTGTCGTGTTGCTGACATCGATATCGAGGCGCTCCTGACTGTTGCGCGCGACAGTAAATGGACGCGTGTAACTGAGCTTGATATGGCCATCCTCATCACCGTCGTGCAGAAAAATTTCACGAACCTCGACCGGAACCGGCAAATGATTATCAAACTCGAGCGCCAGTATTCCGGACAAGATGGACGCCGAAACAGCGCCGCCCTCGCTGGTCACCGAACCGCCCATATTCGGAATATCGATACGAGACACAACGCGCGGCTGACTGTAATAATCCGCTGCATCCGGAATGAGCATGGTCGGCGCAAACACAAGTTTGCCAACTGTCATTCTCGGAATTTCCACATCGGCGGTCGCCAGCTCAAAAGATTCTTCGATGTCATCAAGTGTGAGATTTTTGTCAACCTTGATCTTTTCCAGATCACCTTCAAAACGGAATCCGACCAAACCATCATCATAATTGATCAGTTCTTTATTTTCCTCGATCAACTCGGAGAGCTTGTAGGTTTTGTCAGTTATGGGGAAATTTAAAGTCGTATTCCAAGAGGGCATTTGTGGTTCATCCAGTGAACAATTGATGAACACAAACACGAAACTAAATAAAAAAACCCAACAGCACCGCATACCCATCATCCCTTCACATTGGTTTAAATTGTCTTGCACAACAAAAGATGCAGTGGTCTCTTTCAAAGTATAAAATAAGTGAAAAAGATTCAAGAAAAATATTGTGAAAGGTGAAATTTTGCCAAGAAATCTCGTACGAACACGGCCATGCTGGGAGAGCATGGCCGTGGCACCGTCTAACGATATTTCAGGCTCTTGCGGAACTGGCGGATTTTCACCAGCGGGATGCCGTACCTCGATGTTAAAAATTTGAACAACGGCAGGCGTATGGCGCGTATTCGTCCCAAACGCATCAGCCAGGACTCGATACGTTCGGTTCGCCGTTCGCCGGCCGTGATGTCATCGACAACGCGATCGTACTGCGGCACCGGTTTTCCCTGGCGTTTGAGACGATCAACGCGAATATAGGCGGTTGTGCCTTTTTTACGCGCGTGCAGTTTGTGCGTTTTATAGTGCGGATCCTGCGTCACATCATTGGCAACCAGATCGCCGGCCCGCATCGCCGATTCCATGAGCTCGACGCCAATCTGTGTTCGCGCCAGCAAACGTGATTGCGATTTGAACACATAATTACCGTGTGAATCACGCGTCCAGGCATCGGACACGGAAATATCGGCAAATTCCGACGAACCGTCCACACAGGTTTGGCAACGTGGCGGGCTGTACAGATACATCAAATAGTTGATAGCGCCGTCTTTAAAATTGGAATAATGCAGATTTTTGATCGAACCATCTTTGAGAATGGCACGAATGCGGCCCGGCCACTCGCCGCCGCGAAAATTAAAATCGTTCAAATCGGATTTTTTGATGCCCTTGATATCGAGCATTTCCGGCACGAGATACGGTTCCAAACTGGAGGCGCAGAACAATCCGATCACCACTTTGATTTTCGCCGCCAGTTTTGGTTTTTCCTGCTCAAGTTTGCGAAAGCCGTGAATCTGACACGGCAGCGCAATGAGCGCATAGTGGCCGGACAGATTTTTTATTTCCTGAAAAATGGTATTGACCGGAATGATGGTGTACTTGGACTGTTGGCTCTGTTTCAGCTCTTCAAACGTTCGAGCGATGTACACTTCGCCTTCCCAGGGACGATCCGGTTTCATTCGCGTCACCACGCAGCCGTCCACCTGTTTGGTTTTCAACAGATGCCACGCCAGCGCCGTAATGACGCCGCCGCCGGCGCCGCCTTGCCGGAATCTGTTCTCGCCCGCGTAACCGACATAGGTTCGCTCAACATGACCGTCAAAACCGGTCTCGCCGTTCTTTTGACCAAAAGTAAACTCGGTCAGTTTTTTATAATTGACCTGTCCTCCGGGACACGTCTTTTGACACAGACCACAATTGATGCACAGTTCCGCATTCAATTTCGGATAACGATCTTCATCCAACGACAGCGCGTTGGTTGGGCACACGCCAATGCAGGTGCCGCTGCGAGTACATAAATCTTTGTTCGTAAAAGCAATGCTGAGATTTTTGGGGTCTATATTTTTCAAAGTTGTCCTTTAATTTTTACACATTATCTTGAAAACGTGTAAAAAGTTACTGCTTTGTCCGCAAAGTGCAGAGACTTTTTTTAGTGCCTTTTTAATTTAAACGAATGGGCGTAAAGCGCTTTTTCAATCGCGGCGACATCATCGGCCGAAAGCGCGACTTCGTCGACCAGCACATTTTCGTCGATCTGTTGAACCGTACGAGCGCCGACGATGGCCGATGTAATGCCGGGCTGCGCCAACACCCACGCGACCGCAATGTGTCCGACGGTCTTGTCATATTTTTCCGCTATCGGGCGCAGTTGGTCAACACATGCCAAATTACGGGATAACTGCGGCTCGTTAAACATGCTGTCTCTGGTGCGCCAATCGTCCTTTGCCAATGTTGCGCGATCAAATCGGCCGGACAACAGTCCGGAAAACATGGGACTGTAGGGAATCACACCAATGCCGTTTTTTTGACAAAAAGGTAAAATCTCTTTTTCAATGCCGCGGTCAAACAGACTGTATGGCGGCTGTAAAGAATCAACATGATCAATATTTTCACACAGGCTCAACAGGGGTACGTCAAAATTGGAAACACCAATCCAGCGTACCTTGCCTTCTTTTTTTAAAGCGGCTAACTCTCGCCACGCCTTGGCCTCGCTATGGTTGGCAAAAGGCCAATGAATTTGATAGAGATCGATGACATCAACATTGAGCCGCGTTAAACTTGCTTCAACCTCGTGTCGAATACTGTGGGGCGTGATGTCGTTTCGAACTCGCTGGCTCGGATCCCACACCAGACCGCATTTGGTGGCGATAAAAACCTTGTCGCGTTTACCTTTAATGGCCTGGCCGACCAGTTTTTCCGAATGCCCGAGCCCGTACACCGGCGCCGTATCAATCCAGTTGACACCCAGATCAATGGCTCTTTGAATGGTTCGAATGGACTCCCGGTCATCATTATTGCCCCAGCCCCAGGCCCACGATCCGCCGATCGCCCAGGCGCCGAGCCCGATGATGGAAAGTTCCGGGCCGTATGTGCCAAGCTTGCGTTTTTGCATAATTCGAAATCTTGTCCTCATTTACTTGAATTAGGCCACGCGCAAAACGAAAGTAGATTCGATCAAGATTCTCTGCACCCAATTATATGGTTTTCCCTTTGCGGTTTGGCGCGATCTTTATATCCGGATATTCCGGATCAATAGATGGTAAATTAAAAAACCACCGAAACGACAGATTTATCCGCGTTCCGGTGGTCGAAAAATCAGTCCTCCACAGTGGAGAAAAAGAGTCTAGTTGCGTCCAACACAGTTCAGATCTTCAAATGCGACTTTCAAGCGATCGACCATGGTAACCTGGCCTTTGCGCAGCCACACGCGCGGATCGTAGAATTTTTTGTTCGGTTTGTCGTCGCCATCCGGGTTGCCAATTTGGCCCTGCAAATAGCCTTCGTTGGCTTTATAAAAATCGAGTACGCCCTTCCAGGTGGCCCATTGCGTATCCGTATCAATGTTCATTTTGATGACGCCGTAAGAGATGGCTTCGCGGATTTCTTGCTGGGTTGAGCCAGAACCACCGTGAAAAACAAAATTAACCGGTTTTTCACCCGTATTGTATTTTTTCTGAATGAACTTTTGCGAGGCATCCAGAATGGACGGACGCAGCACCACGTTGCCCGGTTTGTAGACGCCGTGCACATTACCAAACGCCGCGGCAATGGTAAAGTTGTTGCCAATGGCAGACAGCGCTTCATAGACCTGTGCGACTTCTTCCGGCTGGGTGTAGAGCAGCGAATTGTCAACGCCGGTGTTATCGACGCCGTCTTCCTCGCCGCCGGTCACGCCAAGTTCCATTTCCAGGGTCATGCCGATTTTGCTCATACGTTTCATGTATTCGATGCATGTGGCAATATTTTCATCCAGCGGTTCTTCGGACAGATCGAGCATGTGCGATGAGTACAACGGCTTGCCATATTTTTCAAAATGTTCTTCACCGGCATCGAGCAGGCCATCAATCCAGGGCAACAGTTTGCGGGCGGCGTGGTCAGTATGCAGAATAACCGGAACGCCGTATTTTTCGGCCAGCATGTGAATGTGTTTTGCGCCGGAAACCGCGCCAAGAATCGCAGCTTCCTGCCCGTCGAGCTTTAATCCCTTGCCCGCGTAAAAAACCGCACCGCCATTGGAAAATTGAATCATCACAGGCGATTTGACAGCCGCAGCCGCTTCCAGAACCGCGTTGACAGAATCCGTGCCAACAACATTAACGGCCGGCAGCGCAAAACCTTCTTCTTTTGCGACTTTAAATAATTTTTGAACATCATCACCGGTGACAACACCGGGTTTTACAACGTCGAGGACTTTCATTGGTCGAATCTCCTAAAGTTAAAATTGAAAAATAATTTACATCGTTAAAAACGGCACCAGCAACAGTGCCGGTATTATCAAAAGTAAAAGGATAACGCCGATTGATCCGATACTGCGCCAGAACGAAAGACCGCTGACTTCGGCAATGGCGTTGATGAGAATATAAAATGAAAATAATGAAATAATGACATCAATACCCTCAAAAAAGCCAAAAAGCGTTTTGAGGAATTCGTGCGCTTCGATAAACGGCCGCTCGGTGGTAAATAATTCGTCCCGGAACAGAATGTAGCGGATGCCCCACAACGGCAGCGTATAAGCCACCGGCGCCATCGACCAGACAAACGCCGTACGGATTTGCTGCTTTTCGGCGTGGCCGCCAAACAATTTTGTGCTAATGCCAAGCAGCCAGCTCCACAAATAGACGCTGACAAAAGCAGCAAACGGTCCGACCAACAGAGATGAAAAAATGACTTGATGGACCGGCAACATATCCGCCATACCATAGCCGGATGCCGAACTGAACAGATTGCCAATACCACCGAGCGCTATCAGCAGATAAAAACTGTGCATGGGATTGGTTTCGAGCAGATAGCGAATCGTGCCGCGCGGATCAAACCAGATGGTTGTCCATGGATTTTGGGGCTCATTATGCTGTTCGTTCATTTTTGAAAAAACTCCCCGACCAGTCGTTCAAGTTCGAAAAACATCGGTTTTTGGTGCGCTTCCTCCAAACCATAAAACAGGCTAGTGACCATGGTCTCGCCATACCATTTTTGGCCTTGATAGCCGCGGCTGAATCGATTCCACACCGCATCGCCAATATGCGCGTGCGCTTCCATGACGGTGAGCAGGTTATGCAGTTTGTCGGCGCACGATACATATTTGACTTCATGCGATGCGTATTTTATCGCGTCGATCATGTAATTTTTGCGATATTCCCACGGCTTGGATTTGTCCGGTTCGGTCACTGCCGCGACAATCGCCGCGACCTGATCGCCAAACTCCTGCCGGATGTGATCAAGGGTGACGGAAGTATCTTCAACCGTATCGTGCAATAAACCGGCGATGACGACATGCTCGTCGCAGCCCTCATTGTTTAAAATTGCGGCTACCGCATACGGATGCGACACGTACGGCACGCTGGTGCTTTTGCGCGTTTGGCCGTCATGCGCTAATGCGGCAAATTCAATGGCTTTTTGGAATTCTCTACTGATCACAAATATATCACGATTTCACTTCAAGCGTTTATTCGAAAAAACAATCACTTTTCCGAGTTTTGAAAGTAGTTAAAAAGAGGCAAAAAATCAATTGGATTTTAGGCCGAACACAGTGCAAAACCGGTCACGCTGCTCTCCCCTGTTGTTCATCATTCTTTCTTTTTAAGGAATGGGATTAATTCCTGTCGCGTAAAAAATTCACTTGTTTTGCAGTAAATTCTTTTGTTCCTTTACCTTTCATTATTCAATCTGAACAGGATGCTATTATGACGAGTACACTGGAGACTTCACGTCGAGCGCCCTCGACACTTTACCGCTGGATCGTTCTCATTTTCATCAGCCTGGCCATGTTTGGCAATTATTACATTTATGACAGCATTGGCCCGATCGCAGATATTTTAAAAAATGATCTTGGATTTAGCGATCAAAACATCGGCTCACTGAACGGGGTTTATAGTGTTGCTGCTATTTTCATTCTGCTTATTGGTGGAGTGATAATTGATAAATATGGCACAAAAAAATCTGTACTGATATTTGGATCGCTATGTACTGTTGCTGCTATAGTAACCATGTCAAGTCCAAAGCTCGGCGTTATGTTAACTGGACGTGTTCTGCTCGGACTGGGGGCTGAACCGCTTATAGTTGCAATTACAACAGCATTAGCCAAGTGGTTTAAAGGCAAAGAATTGAGTTTTGCATTTGGCATTAACCTCACAATTGCTCGACTTGGCTCATTCGCCGCAGACACATCCACGAATTGGGGAAAAGCCTTTTATACCGGATGGCAACCTCCATTGAAAATCGCTGCTATCATATCCATCTTTTGTGTAATTGGCGGAGTTACTTACTTTGTCTTGGAATCCTACTCTGAAAAACACCACACTCTTGGTGCGGCTGGAGACCGGGATAAACTTGTCCTAAGTGATCTTTTCAAATTTAACTCGTCCTTCTGGTTTATTGTTGCGTTGTGTGTTACATTTTATTCGGGCATTTTTCCATTCCGCACATTCGCTATTAAATTTTTTCAGGAGGCCCATGGTATTTCCAGAGAAATTGCCGGACCATTAAACAGTGTTTTGCCTATGTCTGCGTTAATTGTAACACCGCTTTTTGGTTTTTTAGTGGACAAGATCGGTAAACGTGCTCAACTCATGATGCTCGGTTCTGTACTGCTTATGCCCGTGTATCTGATGATGGTTTATAGCAAAATTTCACTTATCGTGCCAATTGCCATTATGGGAATTTCGTTTTCTCTGATCCCCGCGGTTATGTGGCCATCTGTCGCCTATATTGTTGAAGAACGGCGACTCGGCACAGCGTATTCGGTAATGACGTTAATTCAACAAATCGGTCTTTTTGGTTTCAACTGGATGATTGGTTTTGCCAATGATTATTCCAACGCCGGCGCCGCCAATCCGGAGGGTTACCGCCTGGGTATGTGGATTTTTTCGGTTCTCGGTTTCTTTGGTTTGTTCTTTGCCTTTATGCTGAAAAAAGCCGACGACAAACACGGCGGTCATCTGGAATCGCCGCGCGGTGTTTCAGGAACCTGATCGCGAAATCTGCGTAGAACTGTTTAAAAAATGTCCGGAGTCAGAATGAAAAAAACTGCTTTGCTTGTATTCACGCTTTTTTTAATATCGCAGACGGCTTTTTCGCAGGTCATCGAGACCGAACTTGATCGGCGAGTCAAGGCGTTTCTCGATTCACAGCGCCAACGCTGGGTGGATTGGAACGTCGATTATGAAGATGGCCAGACGCTCTATAATCTTATTGTTGAGAACGGCTACACGCGGGCGCTGGAGATCGGCACGTCGACCGGCCACTCGAGCATCTGGATTGCCTGGGCGCTCAGCAAAACCGGCGGCACCCTGGTGACGCTGGAAATCGATCCGACACGCCACGCCAAAGCGATTCAGAATTTTGAAAAAGCCGGATTGTCAGACTATATTGACGCCCAATTGGGCGATGCGCATCAGATCGTCAAAAGAATTGAAGGGCCGTTTGATTTTATCTTTTCCGATGCGGATAAAACCTGGTACAAGCAATATTTTATTGATCTCTATCCCAAGCTGGAACCGGGCGGCTGTTTTACCGCGCACAATGTTCGCAACGCCTACGGCGGCATCAAAGATTTTCTCGATTATGTGACGGCTCTTCCGGATATGGAAACGACAATTGATAAAACGACCCGATCGGGACTATCAATCAGTTACAAGAAGAAATAAGGCAGGCTACGGCTGTCAAAAATATTTCGGGCGGACCATGTTGTCCGCCCGATCTTAAAACCTAAAACGCCTCTTCTATCTCCTGCACACTCACGCCCAATACATGTTGAGCGATCTCGTCCAATTTTGATTTATCACCAACAATATGAACGGTCGTGTGTCGATGCGCTAACGATTCACCGGGCGCCAGGGATGCCGCCGGTGAAGACGTTTCCAGTTCGTAAAACGGGCCAAGCGGTTTGGCGCCGGGTTCCGGCGGGCCGTCGTTATAACTGTTCACCACATCGCCGGCAAACGGCTCGTCCTGAATTTCCCACATCGAGTTGACGTAATCCGTGATCCCCTCCGGCCTGGTGTAAGTGACGAGCGTGAGCACGTTGTTGGTCGCATCGTAACTGCCGAGCACGGATGTGGCCCGATACGGCGAAATACCGATCTTGCTGCGATACTCGCCGTCACCGCTGAAAAACAGCACATCATCCATAACGACAAGCCGATCATCCGGCACCTTGCCAAAATAGGCATCGTTCACTTTCGGGCCAAGGTCACGCTCATCACTCGCTTTAAAAGGAATGACAATGGTGGTTGCGGGCGACGGATTGTACATGCCGAGAATCCAGATGGACAGCAGTCCGGTGTCCTTCATCCAGGCCTGGTCACCCGTATTGGTGATGACATTTTCCGATTCAAACGCTACAATGTCGACATGACTCAAGTCGACGCCAAAAGCGACCTTTGCTTGTTCCGCCGACAAGAGTTCAACGGAGCGATCGAGTTCGAGATCGAAAACAGTGCCGGAATAATTTTCCAGCCGCATCACTTTTTTAAATTGAACGGATGTCTCACTCTGCTCAACAATATTGTACGCGCCTTCATTAATCGGCTCCGGTGTCCACCAATGTTCCAAATCGAACGGCTCACCTTTTTTGAAAAAGATGGAAAACTGGCCGCCTTCCGGTCCGAGCCAAAACCGATCCTCACCGCCAAACGCATTGATGTGTTTATTGTTTTCACCGGACGCGATGAGCTCGCGATTGATCCAGCCAAAACTCAAACCATCCGGGCCGCTCGCCGTGCTGGTCATGACGCGCCCCTGCATGCCGGGAATAACGGCAATGTGCGCTTTGTCATTGGCGCTTTTTAGGACCAGAACGTCGGTGTATTTTTGCAGGAAAGACAAATCATCTTTGAACATGGTTCCCTTTACCTCTTGTTTTTGTGTGCACGCCGACAACAGCGCAAGACCAATCAACAGCACAACGTTTTTCATCAATTTTCTCTCCTATTTTTCCACCCCCGGATACGTTCCCGGCGGCAGCATGTGCAGCGGCTGCCAGGGATTTTCCGCAACCATTTTGACATACTGCACAACCGGATCCTGCTGAAACTTGTCCAGCGCAGATACGGATAACGGCGCCAGTTCAAACAGTCCGCGATTTTTCGGAACCTCGATGATATCAATTTTTTCATCCGGCGAGAGTCCGGCATCCTGTCGCGCCAAATCGAGGGCCAGCATTATCCCGCCAATTTCATCAACAAGACCAATGTTCTTGCCGTCCTCTCCGGCATAAAAACGGCCCTGGGCAATTTTATCGACATCCGCTTTGGTCATATCGCGGCCCTCGGCGACTTTGGTGATAAAATCGTCGTAATGGCCGCGGATCCATTTTTCAATTTGTGCGCGTTCATCCTCATTGAGGTTGCGATGCGGCAAAGCCAGGCCGATCAACGGAAGACTGGCGCCATACAACAAATCCGCATGCTCGCCGCGCTGCACATGATCCGAGGCGATGCCGAGCTTTTGCGAAAAGTTTTTATCCCACAGCCAGCCGCCGATGACGCCGATGGAGCCGGTGAGCGTATTCGGGCCGGCGAGTATTCGATCGCCATACATGGAAATCCAGTAGCCGCCGGAACCGGCGACCTGCCCCTGACTGACGATGACCGGTTTGTCCTCGCTGCATTTTTTCATCGCATTGGCGACAACCTCGCTCGGCATAATTGCACCGCCGGGCGAATCAACACGCAAAACAACCGCCTTGATCGATTTGTCCTTTTTCAATTTTTCGAAAACCCGTTCCAAATAGCGGGCGCGAATGCCGGTCTCCATCGAAGTGGCGCCAAGCGCGTACACGAGGGCAATCCTGGATCGCGGCCCCCAGGTTTCCGGCAGTTCCGCGTTATCCCATAAACCGTCGCGGCGGATTTTCACCAACTTGTTTTTATCATTCATCTCTTTGATGATATTTTCGATATTCGACCAGCGATCCAGTTTATCAACCAGTTTCTTTTCAAGCGCGGTAGTGGCACTCAGCAAAAAGGATTCGTTGATAATCGCGTCAAAGTGGTCACCGGAAAAACCGCGGGAGGCTGAAACATCGTTTCGGATCATGTCATACCAGACATCGATGTAGGCATTGTACTGTTCCAGGTCGGCCTCCGAGAGCTGCTCCTGGCTGTAGGTCTCAAAAGCGGTTTTATGCGTAAAAAAACGCCATTCGTCAAAGCCGATGCCGAGCTTCTCCAGGCTGCCTTTCAAATAGGTTTTACCCATGACCAGGCCGGGCAACGTGAGAATGCCCTGCGGCTCCATCACCACCATATCGGCCACGCTGGCGAGAAAATAACCGGTCATGCCCGCATTTTCGATATAGATGATTACTTTTTTGCCCCGGGCTTGCGCGGCTTTGAGCTCCTCGCGAATTTCCCAGGCATGTTCCGGACGAATGAGCATGTTGGTCTGGTTGATGACCAACAGCTTGATCCGCGGATCATTTGCCGCGGCGCGGATGTCGCGAAGAATGTCATACAACCGGTGGGTGCTGTCATCGAACAGGATGAATTTTTGATGATCAACGAGTCCGCTCAACTTGAACGGCACATAGGCAACATCCTTGGCGGCACGCTGAAAGATGTTATTTTTGAAACCGCCGCTGCGCAGCATGTAGCTGTTGTAGGCGATGGAGTTGTTTGTATCAACAAAACGTTGACCGCCAACGGATGCGGCGCCGAGATCAAAAACGAGTCCGGCAGTGAACGTCTCGCGGCCAAAATAGCGGCCAACGATATGGATGCCGGGAACGAGGCGCCAGGTCGCGCCGGCGCTCCACAATCTGTCATCAAATTTGAGCTCGGTATTGTACAAGACATCGGCAAACAGCGTGAGATTTGGCGATGCCAACGGCCGCAGCGCCACTTCCGCCAGCGCTTCCTGTTGATCGGTCTGTGAACTCCAAAAACCGGTCGCGCCAAACGACAACCAGGATGACGGCCGAATAATGACACTCATTTTGTAAAGTGCGTAGCGGGAAAAATAGTCGCGATTGCCCCGGGACCAATCGTAGCCAAAGCCGATTGAAAAAACATCCGAACCGCCGCCGAGTGATACGGAATAATCGGTGACGCGATGGCCGTCGCGATATTGTTGTTGCATACCAAAACCCAGCAAACGACCGCCAGTAAAAAGACCCCAATTATTTTTCGCAGCCACTTTTGGATCGTTCATCGTCCAGTACACGCGCGCGTCCGGGGCGTGCATCAACCCGAGAACAGCCGGATTGGCAAAACCAACCAGGCCGTCCTGAAAGGCACTCGGCGGCGCGGCGAGAAATTCATATTTTGAATAATAATTGGATAGCGGTTGCGTAAAGCCAAGTTGAGTACCTAGAAAAAAAAGAAAAACGGCAATATGTGATTTCATCGTGTTCTCTGAAAAACAAAATACAAATTTCAATGTAGCCGAATTATAAACAAATTTTTATTAGAAAAATCAGAAAAGTCATTTTTTAAATATAATTCCAAACCACGAAGGACTCGGGCCGACGACGGGACGTCTTGATTTTTTTGCCTTTTAGGCAAAATACTTTTTCCGGCTTCTTTGATCGCTTCGTGGCTTAGGAATTTTACCGATGAGCAGTCGAGTTGAAAATGGGGCTAATCCCACTCAAACGTGTAATCCAGTCCAAGCTCATCGCGCATTTGGCTCAGCTGATCGCACACGACTTGCGGCAAGGGCACGCCGGTTTTGGCGCGTTCCAGCGAGTGCAGATATTCCTTTTCGCCATGAGTGTAAATGCGTTCGGCATCCTCGGCTTTTTTGGAATGTCGCAATGACCGCAGAATATCGCCCATCTGTTTTTTCACCTCATCAACGTCGGCAAAATGGGCAATGTTAATCGCGATGAAAAAATGGCCAAGCAGGATGGGAACTTTTTTACCGTTTTCATCGCCGTTGAGCGCCTTTAAAAACGGGCCCAATTGCAAGCCGGCCGAGAGCAGCTCGACCACGGTCGCGTAGCCGTAACCTTTGTGACCGCCAAGTTCCTCGCCAATACCGCCAACGGGTGTGAGCGCCGCCGTGCCTTGCGTCAAATCAACCAGGACTTCGTCGGGATTGGTTTTTGTTTGACCATCAGCTCCGACAACCCATCCGGGCGGCATGGTTTTGCCTTCGCGGGCGTATTGTTCAATTTTGCCGCGCTGCGCGGTGGAGGTTGCATAATCATTGGTAAAATGAAACGGTTCATCCGTCGGCACAGCAAAAACCAGGGGATTGGTGCCGAGCATATTTTCCACGCCCCAGGTCGGCGCAGTGGACGGGCGGGCATTGGTACCGCACAGGCCTATCATCCCATGATCGCAGGCCATCATGGGATAATAGGCCGCGATACCAAAGTGCGTTGAATTTTTGGCGATGACCATACCGATGCCATAGGTTTTCGCCTTTTCAATCGCCATGTCCATCGCGCGTTTGGCGACGACAAATCCCATACCGTTATTGCCATTAACAACCGCGGTGGCGGCCATATCTTTTTCAACGACAAAATCCGTAGTCGCCTCCTGCACCTTGAACTTGACGATGCGATCATAATAAATTGGTTTGAGGCGACCAACGCCATGCGAGTCGATGCCGCGGCGATCGGCTGCATTCAGCACGTCGGCGCAAATTTCAGCTTCGTCTTCAGGCATCCCGAGCGCAGCAAAAACATCTTTTTCAAATTTCTTTAGGGTATCAAGCGGAAGATAAAAGTGTTTAGACATAATATCATTTCCTTTCTATTTATTTCTTTAAACTGATTAAACGCATAAATCAAATATTGAAAACTGGTGATAATAATCCAGATGGTCTTTGCCGGGATGATACCTGTTATCCGGTTGAATTTTGATTGCGATTCAAACCTAACAAAATAAAGCCATTAATCCAACAAAAAAGCCCGGCTTTATCGCCGGGCTTTTTTTTAATGACGCTTTTAATAGCCGCGCTGCAACACGTCCCTGTAATTGGGATCATAGACTTCGCCGTCCAGCTCGGAATGGATGAGCCGATAATTTTTATGTCCTTCAAGATCGGCAAAAATAAAGCGCACACCTCCTTGCAAGCGATTATAAAACCACACTTCATGGGGGTGCTGGTTTGGCTGATTGATAAAGCGCTCAACATCATCCGGCTCGCCGTACACCATGAGGACGCGGCCGCGGTCGGTCATCCAGCCGGGGAGTTTGAACGCATTGTAGCGTTCATCGGCAATCCGCTTCAAATTAAAATATTGATTGCGCTGCGGATTATCGTTCACATTCATAGTTGGATATTTGGATTGCCAGAAGTTAAACAGGAAACGCCGCTTGCCGGGCAAATCGGACAATTCCCGGTGCAGGATGCTTTCTTCCTTGCCGAGGATATAAAACACCATCTGGTATTCCATTTCGATATCCGCTGAATCGAGAATGGAGAAAATGCTGTTTTCAAACGTAGCGCCCTGAACCACAAGACCCTGCGGCTGAAAGGCCTCTTTTTGCAGGGTATAAAACTTTTTCTTTTGCCAGGTTTGGACATTTTTATCCGCGTCAAGAATTTCGACGACCAGCGTATAACTACCGGTCGTCAACTCGCCGACGCTCAGCATGCCAAACTCGACGCTCGGATTGACGACGCGTTTTTTGGCGACCAGTTTCGGTTTGATGTCCTGCACCATTTTGCCGTCCGCGTCGTTGACATAAGCGTTGAGAAAATAACCGTTGGGCAGGGCATCCGCGGAAAGGTTGTAGGCTTCGAGATAATAAAAAAGCGCCGGTTTGTCGTAACTAAAAATGAGGCTCGGATTCGGTTCAACAATGAGACTGTTTTTATAAAACGGCGAATTCGTGTCATCACCGGCCCGCCGGATGGACGACGCGAGCTGAATTTCGGAGAGATGCGCTCCGGTCACGGGCGCACTTGTCGTGAGTCTCCACTGGGTGCTGTCCACATTGGTGTTGTCCACCAGATCGGTCAGGGTCATTTGGCAATCAAACTCGCCAATCGGGATGACAAAGGCCATGCGGTCGACCACCTCTTTTTGCTGCGACAACTCGGCCGTATCTGCAATAACGGTTTCTGTTTTCCAGGCAAACTCTTTGACGACAACATCGTTTTGTTTGATGACAAACTGCCCAAGCGTCGTTGCGGTAAAGCCCTTTTCCGAAGGCGCAAAATTCAAATCGGCTTGACCAAAGCTGTAATAAATTTCCAGATAGGCGTTGTCAGCATCGCCGTCAAAAACAGCCCAATCGACGCTGACGCGCAGGTCCTGGGCAGCAAGTGCAAACGACATCAGCATGATGATTACAAGATATCGAGTTATCTTTTGCATGACAATTGTCCTTATGCGATCAGTTTAACAGAATTTAACACAAAGGCACAAAAACGCAAAGCGCACCACATAAAAAAACGGCTTTTGTGATTCTTTGAGGCTTGGTGTCTTTGTCTTAGAGAATTAACGATGAAAGATAAGATTTTGTACGGCTCAAAAGCAAGGATGTTTTGTTGAAAATCCCACAAAATAAAAAAGGGTTGATCCCGTTTAAAGCGGGACCAACCCTTGAATCAGAAAATTACATCAGATTAAAAACCGACAGACAAGCAGAACCATTGAGCATCGTCAAAGAACTCGGTCACCTGATAGGCATAGTCCAAAGTCAGCGGAATGGATTTGCCGAATTTGATACCAAAGCCGAAAGCCGGGCCAAAGAGATAGTCTTCGTTTGAAGAGACGAAACCGTCGTCATCCAGACCTTCTTTGTAAGCCAAGGAGTAGGATGCACGAGCAAAGACCAATCCTTTGAAATCCAGTTCGGCGCCGAGAATGTATTGATCGTAAGCATAGGCATTGTTGACAAACGTGCCCATGATATCCGCGCCAAAATCTTCGCCGAAACCGAGAGCATAAGACACACCGATTTTCAACTGCGACGGCATTTCAAACGTGGCCGGAGGAATAGCTACGGATGTTTGTACCGCGCCGGATTCGGTGCCGGGCATGATAACGCGGCGTTCCAGGTTATTGCCGTCGAATTTCATATTGCTGCCGTAGTTGGTCATGGCAACGCCAAGTTTCAGACCATTGACCGGGCTGACGTACTGCAAACCAAAATCAAAGCCGACACCCGTTGCCGAGGTGCTCATGATTTTTTCCGAGACGATTTTCATCGTCGCGCCAAACAGAATACGGTCAGTCATTTTACGGCTATAGGTTACACCAAGGGTCAAATAAGACGGTGAAAAGACCGAGCCCGTACCTTCGGGATTGTCGACGGTTGTTTCCATAATGTCGCCAAAATCGAGCGTTTTCAAGCTGAGACCCAGGCTACCGATGGCGCCCATTTGCGCTGCGGCGGCGAGGTAGGTCACGTTCATGTCACCGATCCAGTTTTGGTAGGAGAGCATAGCGTCCGCGGTGGAGGTGCTCAGCGCCATACCAGCGGGATTCCAATACATCGCCTCAATACCAGACACATTGGCCATATTGGCGCCGCCGAGAGCGGTTCCGCGGGCGCCTACCGGGATAAGCAATTCCGTTGCGCCGGCGGTCGCGATTCGCTTTCCGGTGCCGGCGAACACATGCGTACTTGTCAATAACAAGAGGCATGCCATTAAAATTATGAAGAACCCTTTATATTTCATTGCAAGTTCCTTTCTCGTTTGATTCATACAGACAATAATCGGTTACGGATTGGCATTGATTCTAGTAATAGATCAAACGCTCATCCCGGTTGACTATTGCCAGTTTGAGAACTTTTTCACCGACACCTTCAACTTCAACATGAACCAGGTAGACACCGCTGGCAACCGGAACATCGGCTGCGTTACGGGCATCCCATTGCGCCATAGGTGTACCGAGGGTACCCTGAGCTTCACGATCACTATCGTTGATCACGCGGACCAAGTTACCCGCGAGGTCGAAAATGCGAATCGTTGCGCCTTCTTTCGGCAGGTTGGTTACGCGAATGATACGCGTTGTTGGCTGCGTTTCATTCGGGCTCCATGCCCAGTAAGGATTCGGAACGATGTTGATATTTTCAAGGTTTTCTTTGGCAATGCTGGAGCTAACCAAATATTCGGGCGCTTGAACTTCAAAGACATCCTTTGAAGAGTTTGGTTTGGTCGTATAGAGTCGAACAATCGTGCCGCTGGGCGGAGGATTGCCGGTTTCGGTAAACTCACAAACCATCAAACGACCGATCGGGTAGACGAATCCTGCAGACTGATCGGTCCAATAGCCAAAGCTGGAACCGTCTGTCGGATGGCCGTCAGCATCCCAGTAGGCGTAGGTGGCGCCGGCGCCGCCGGCTTCGATACATTTCTGCTCGAATTTGTCATAGCCGTCAACACCTTCCGGAATCATCCAGTAAATGGCGTCGGACGCGGGATAACCAAAGTAAGCATCAGTACCCGTATTCCAACCCCAGGCCGTCAGGGTTTCATCGCCGGATTGCAAAACAAATGGAACCATTCGGTAATCATCGGACACATCATCCGGCGTTGCCGAACCAATGTTCCAAATTTCGAAAGGAACTGTACAAATCATATCATTTTCAAACGCATGGACGCCGTAACCGCCGCCATCGGTAAAACGAAGTTCAAAATCGAACGGAACAGCAAAGCTGATCCAACGGGAGAGACGATCGATGCCGGCAGAACCCGTGGCGCTGAGGTAATAGCGCATCACATCGTTGGCAACGTTCAAGCTGTGCCATACTTTGTTACCGCCGTATTCAGCGCCGGCAGCGTCATATTGAGCTTCAGTTAACCGAGCACCGGCAAAATGGGTTTCAACGATACCATTGCCACTGCCGGCAAAGTCCAGCGGAGCGCCGTAAATGTAGAATTTCAAACCATCAAAAATCGGATAATCTTCGCCGCCTTCCTGGTTGGTGTAGGGACCGCCGAGCTGTTCACCCGTTGTTTGATCCCAAACATACCACTGGGACGAACCACCTTCCAAATCTTCGAAGGTAATCTGGTAGGTGTGATTCGTTACCGCCGTCGGATCAACGACCATAACTTCAAGACGACCATTGCTCGGTCCGCTTGTATGTTCACCATCGATCATATCGCCGTGCGCCACCGTCGTTTGTTCACCAAGAGGCTCTTTGCCGGGCGCCGAGATGAGCACCAGACGACCGCTTTCAGCAATCTTGGGAGACACATCCGGATTAACAGCGTAGGATGTGACAGCAAAGTAGTAATGCTTGTTGTTGTACAGCGGCAGTCCAGTGATATAATCTTTATCAATGGTGAAATTGCGCGTGATACCGGTATTCGCGCCAAAAGCGACCGGGGATTCGAGCACAAGGCCGGTCGTCACATCAAAGACGTTGTCAAAAACAATACCGTAGTCATTGACAGCGTCGAAGGTGGCGATACGTTTCCACGGACCGGCTTGGGATTCACCTTGATACACGTTGTAACCTTCAAACTGATAACCGCTGAATTCGTAGGTTTCGATCGTTTCGAATTTAGCTGCATCATCCTGCCAACTGAGAACAATCAGTTCGTCAAGATTCGTCACCGAAGCTGTCGGCGGCGGAGGTTGCGGCAGATTAAAATCATTATCGAATGCATTTTGCGCAAACGAGTCAAAGAATCGAAGTGCTACGATGGAGCTCAGGTTATCCGTTCCGGGAGCAATAATTTTTGAACCGACAATGACCTGACGATCGCCCGGATTTAATGTAAACGGACCCGAGGCCATGAGAAAACGGCGGTCAGCAGGCGTAGCGTCGAGATGCCCGGCACCGGATACCGGATCGCCGGCAAAGGCAAACTTGGTCGGATTACCTTCATGATCCAAAAGTTGGGACCCATCGCTCAAAAAGCCTCTCAAGAAATTGTAGCCCTGGATAGCGTCTTCGGGATCGCCATACGGATCCGGCGCGCCGTTCCAATAGTAAGAAAAAGAGGTCATCGGCAAATAGTTGCCGCTGCCGATCGGCACTTCCGGGCCCTGGAAAAAGTCCATGCCAATGGCCGGTGGCGTGGTGCCGTAGGTAGCATCAACCGGGCCGCCATTATAGCAATATCCCAGGCTCAGGGTTGTGTCGCAAGCAACGAGATCGTCCGACGCGTCACCCAAATCGGGATCATCCCAGAGGCCGACGTAGCAGGAATCCAGAGTCGTGCCGCCCTGATTGATGAGCTCAAACTGCAT
This sequence comes from uncultured Cytophagia bacterium, assembly GCA_964432185.1. Classification (GTDB taxonomy): domain Bacteria; phylum Zhuqueibacterota; class Zhuqueibacteria; order Residuimicrobiales; family Krinioviventaceae; genus Kriniovivens. The sequence goes on along the minus strand of CAYSNA010000001.1, from coordinate 10,860 downwards.
GAACATAACATTTCCGAGCGGATCTGTCTTGTTGAAACCAAAGACCGTACAACGAACTTCTACGCCCATGGGTTTTGTCGACCAGACATTGGCGTGCTGTTCCGCATTGCCGTCGTTCATTACCCAGAACATGGTCTGGTCGCCGATGAGTTTGGGGGATCCGTCATCATTGACCGGGGCGCCTTGATCTGCTGGCCATACAGCCCAGTCGCCGGTGCCGTCACTATTGATGATGTAGATGCGGTTTGCCGGATCGTCCGGATCAGAGCCGTAAGGGCCGGGAACATATTCGGACGCATATTCAGCCACGGCAGATCGGATGTCGCCATCCGGGGATTTGCCGGCGAGCCAGAAACCAGAGGCATAGTCGATCGTCTTGCCGCTGCCTTTCGGCCATTCCATACCCGAGTTGCCGGTTTTACGGTGTGATACGATCAGACCATCATTAGCCAGCCAGTTGGCAATGGTGTTGCCGTCGAACTGTGCGTGCTGAAACTCGGCCGCTTTTTGTAAATTATCAACGCCGGCGCCGATCCGTTTATCGGCGAATCCGACATTGGCGCTGGTCACCAGGACGCCAAGCGTCAGGATCAGCGCTAAAGTGAATATCTTGTGTACTTTATTCATAATTTATTCTCCTTCAAAGTATAACCGGGAAATCAAAATTCTCTTGGTTTAGTCAGCATTCAGTTTAAAAGATTAATTGATATCAAATCTCAAACCAAGGCGAATCTGACGCGGAGTTTCCCAGTTAAGCGGACTATTAATGAAAGAACGGTACATCGCTTCAGCACGCGCGCCGTTATTGTCTTCAATCCACTTTTGACCATCACTGGTCGACAGCCAGCCATTTTCATCGGGACGACCGGTCGCTTCATAAATGCCCACGTTAAAACCGCTTGCTGTTTCCCGCGTATTCTTGCGATTGAACGGATTCTCGCTGCCGAGAACATTGATGACCCACAGATAAACGTTCAGGCCTTGCCCGGCAACCTTGAAAGATTTGTCAATTCGTAAATCAATAGAGCTGGTCCAGTCCGTATAGGCCGTGTTTGTACCGGCAATCGGGAACGCCGTGGAAAAACGAGCGGCAAAAATCGTGTCGCCGATACGTTTCGGCGTATAGGGAAAACCAGAACCGGCCGTGGCCAGCAGGTTGATGCCCGAGTTGCGAATAATAGCATTCGCCTCAGGACCGACACGATAGTCCAGATTGAGGGAGAACGTGTGACGTTGATCATAATCCAACGGCGCCACAAAAGTTGGATAGTATTCGTTACCGATCCAGGTGATGTAAAAGTTGCCTTCCGATGTTGAACCGGTACCGGCCGCGTATTGGAGCGTATAGTTCAGATTAGCGCTAAGGCCTTTGGTACGTCGCATATTATAGGTGAGCGACAAACCTTTAACCGAACTATAGTCGCCATTCTGGAACTGCGCATAAGTTACTGGCAGAGCATTGACGCGGTTTCTCATAACAATGAGGTCACGAATTTCTTTATAATAGGCCGTCAAGCTGACGGAAGAGCTGACACCGATTTGCTGCCCGACGCCGATTTCATAGGACGTTGTGGACACTGGTCGCAAGTCAGGATTTCCGACCTGTACGGCATTGCCCTGATTCAGCTGCGCTGCCATATAGTTCCAGCCGGTGTACAGATAACGCAATTCCGGCTGTTGTGTGAACTTGCCGAACTGCGCGTGGAATACAGTCTTATCGGTCACTGGAAAGGAAATGCCTAATCGCGGACTGATTGACAGATGGGCTTCTGTGTCTTCCAATGTCTCCGGATCGAGCAAACCATTTACTATGCCGACGTCGTACGGATCAACCAATTTCTTGTCATTAGCGTCAATATAATCTGCACGCAAACCAAGATTCAACACCAGATCTGCCAATTCGATTTTGTCCTGCAGGTAGAAGGCGCCGATAATCGGGTGTTTTGCGCCGTCCAAACCTTCATCGGACGTTTGCGTCGGATCAACTTCCCAATTATCAAAATAGGCCGGGTAGCCAAAACTTTCTGTGTAAGCAGATCTTGAGGCGAGAAGGGGATCCGTATTCGGATCATTCTCATAAAGCGCAGCAAGACGCCAACCAGATACAGTATAACGGCGAATGGTATTGTAGCGATATTCAAAGCCCGTTCTGAATTCGTGATTTTTTAACTGATGCGTGAGATCGAATTTTAAGCCTATCACATTGGTATTGTTGAGCGTGTAAGCACCTTGCGGCTCAATGGCTCCGTAGACACCTGATCCCAGGCGAGGCAGACCGGCGCCGGTGCCGCTATTACGCACCAACTCGGGTGTGAAGGCACCGTTACCGTTGACGTCCGTCTTGTCGCCATAATCCATCATGTTACGCCACATGACCGGATCGCCCGCTTCCGTTTTGAACTGAGAGAAGTAGGCTGTACCTTCGTAAAAGGTGTTCGAGCCGAGCGTGTGGGTGATTTTACCAAAAACATTGTAGTTATAGTCTTCATTACGCTGCGTATGCCGTCCATTAACCAATGTTCTGTACTGATTGTAATTTTGCCAGTTGTCGATTGTACCATTACCACCGAATTTCAAGCGGATATTGTCAAGATCAACGAGCAGGTTGCCGTTGAGGGACCAACGATCCAGCGAATTGTTCGGCAGCGGGCCGCCAACCATATTGACCGGCAGAATCCATTCTTCAGGAGCGATTCCAAAGGTATCGAGCTGGGTGGAATTGTAGAGGACTTCTTCGGTGGTATACTCACCGCCCAGAACCGGGTGTTTACCGACAGAGGGTAAGCGGTCGGCAAGGTATTGTTTTTCCGCGGCAGCATAGAATTTTATTTTATCGGAGAATACCGGACCGCTCAAAGAAAGGTTATAGGCGTTATAACCGTAAGAGTAGGTTCCGAGATTTTTGCTTTCTTCGCTCAGGAATTCGTCGGTAACCACTTCACCGGTGATGCTGAGCTTGCTTGAGCCGGATTTTGATGAGGCGATAACAATACCAGAGTTGGCAAAGCCGTACTCGGCATTAAAACCACCGGCCTGGTAGTTGATCTGTTCCAGCGAGTTGATCGGAACATCACCAACTCGGGCGCCGGTACGCAGGTCGTTCGAGTAGACGCCGTCAACGTAATAGGCGATTTCGTCAGCACGACCACCACGAACGTACATGCTATTGCGGGCGCTCACAACGCCGGCTGCGGTCGAGACAACTTCGGCATAAGAACGAACCGGCATGTTCTGAATATCTTCCGATGTCATAATGTGGGTTTCGTTCGTCGCGTTTTTATTCACCAGAGGACGTTCAGCGGTGATGGCGATCGATTCAACTTCGATAGTTTCAACAGGGAGTTGAAAATCGATTTCGGTTGTCAAGTTAACTGAAACGCGGATGTTGCTGATCGTCACAGTTTCATAACCGATAAATGAGGTCTTGACAGAGTAAATGCCGGGGGGAATATTCAAAATAATAAAACCGCCCTGGACATTGGCCGCTGCACCCAGGTTCGTGCCTTCAACAACCACGTTCGCACCTGGTAGTGCTTCGCCCGTTTCCTTGTCGACGACCGTTCCGATGAGCTTACCCGTTGTGGCGGAGAATGCCAACAGCGGTAAAAGGACCATCAGACTCAGGATTAAAACTCTCTTCAACATGCTTTTTCCTCCTTGATTGGTCTTTTAGAGGGTGATTAAAAAATGGTCTTCACATTTCATATCTTCACCACGAAGATACTGTACTGATTTTTTACAACTCTCTTTATTTCAACCGTTGACTAAACCACCTCCTCTCAGTACTCTTTTTTCATGACTATAAAATTAATTAAGAACTCTATATATTTATAAAACGTAGATGCTTTGATCTTGTAAAAGATTGAACCATGCCGGAGCACGACAATCTCTCGTTTTGGGCGGTGTAATTTTGGCGGACAAGATTCACAGTTACCGTTTATTAACCTGTAAGTCTTTGTGGCATATGTATTTGATGGGTCTTACTCTTATATCGATTCAAATATAATTTTTTCACCTACTAATGTCAAGACAAATTTGTCCCCGAGAAAACGGATAAATTAACATAATCCCTTTATTTACAACAAAGACAATTTATCACAAACACTATTATAAAGCAAAACACCCTGCTGAGTCAAGCAGAGATGATTTTGATACAGGGTCAAAAGACATCCCTGTGTTGAAGACTCAAAGCCGGCGATCGAATCCAGCGAGCTAAATGTGCCTGCTATTTTCTCCAGCACATCGGCAATCGGTGAATGGGTTAATTTTTGCCAGGCCATCAAATCGATGCCGGACTGTCGACGCAGCCCGAGCAAAATGAATTCATCCCGTTGTTCATCCAGCGTCAGCTTTTCAGAACCGGCAATTGGTTTCTTGTTCTGATGCAGCATATCCATATAGCGATGCAGATCATCGACGTTCCACCAGCGTTTCTCGCCGTCAAAGGAATGGGCTGAAGGACCAAGACTGAGAAACGGGCTCCCGTCCCAATACTGCTGATTGTGCCTGGAAGAAAAACCGGGCATGGCGAAATTGGAAATTTCATACTGTTCGTATCCGGCTCCCTTTAACATTGTCATGCCGAGCAGGAACATGTCACGCTCCAACTCGTCGTCACATTGCTGCAGGGCGCCCGCTTGGAGCTGTCGCCAGAGCGGCGTGTTTTCCTCATAAGTCAAGCCGTACATGGAAATGTGCTCGGGGGCCCATGCGAGCGCTTTACGACAATTTTCTTCCCATGATTCGAGTGTTTGCCCCGGCAAGCCAAAAATAAGATCAATACCGATGTTATCAAATCCGGCGTGTCGAGCGGCGGTAAACGCCGCTTCGGCGTCCTCGGCCGAATGGATGCGCGTCAAAAAAAACAACTCTTCATTCTGAAAAGATTGGATACCCAGCGTCAAACGGTTGACGCCGGCGTGCCGATAGCCGGATAAATTTAGCTCCAGCACAGCGCCGGGATTGGCTTCCAGCGAAATTTCAACATCCTCAATAAATTGAAAGGTTGAAAACAACTTTTTTAGCATGGTCTCGATCTGATGAGGCGACAGGAGCGACGGCGTTCCACCACCAAAGTAGAGCGTGGAAAATTGCTGCTGACGATAGAACGGATCATCCGCCCACAGTTCCATTTCGTTCAACAGCGCCGTTACATAAGCATTGATATGATTCGTTTGTGTCGTGGAATAGAAATCGCAATAAATACACTTATGGCGACAAAAGGGAATGTGGATATAGAGCGCGGCCATTGGCTACCGAATGATGTTGAACATTCGCGACCATCGGATCGCGCTGGCAAAATCCCACGCCGCTCGATCTTTGAATTTATCGAAAGAAAAATAGATGACCACCGCCCGGCCGACAAGATTGTCCATGGGCATAAAGCCCCAAAAGCGGCTGTCCGAACTGTTATCGCGGTTATCTCCCATCATAAAAAGATGATCAGGCGGCACGACGACCGGACCGTAATTCTGCACCCGCGTCGGTTTTTTGGTGCGCTTGCGGATGGTGTATTGCAAATGGCCATCCGTGTGTATTCTGTAATATTGAAATGAAGCCTGTTCCGTTGGATCGTATTTTTCCTGCAAAAACTCGGCTCGGCCTTCAGCACGGCCATTCACGTAGACGATATTTGATTTCACCTGTATCGTATCGCCCGGCAGGCCAACGCATCGTTTGATATAATCCATGGACAGATCATTGGGAAATTTAAAAATGACGATATCGCCGTGTTTCGGCGAACGAAAGGCGGGCAAGCGAATATGTGGAATTTTAACATCCGTGCCGAACAAGCGGTCCGGCGTCCGAACACCGTAAATAAACTTGTTCACCAGCAAAAAATCGCCAACGAGCAGCGTATCTTTCATCGAGCCGGTCGGAATGCGAAAAGCCTGCACCACAAAAGTTCGCAGCACAAGCGCGACCAGGATGGCGATGCCGAGGGCCTGCATATACTTGGCAAAAGATTCCTGCCTTTTCGGCGGCTCGACGTTCCCAGACATCAGCAAAAATCCGGCCACTTAGCGAATGACGCTGAAAATGCGTTCCCAGCGAATTTTTTGGTGAATTTTGATAACCGGTTCAATCGCATCCCAGGAGAAAAAGATGACAAGCGCCTGGCCGACGATGTATCGGTCGGGCAACGCTCCCCAGCCGCGGCTGTCAAAGCTGTTATCGCGGTTATCGCCCATCATAAAGATATGATCGTTGGGCACCACAAAAGGCCCGAACTGCCGCATTTGAAAGCGGGCGTCGTCAGCCCGTCGAATCGTATACTGCTGCCCATCTGTTTTGGTGATGCGAAAATAGGAGACGTTGCGGCCTTCTTCGACATCAAACTTGGTCTCAAGAAATTCTTCGTCCCCTTCGGGCTCGCCGTTGATGTAAAGTCGGGTATCTCGCAATTCAATCGTGTCGCCGGCCACACCAACGCATCGCTTGATATAATCGACCATGGGATCTTTGGGATAGCGAAACACCACGATATCGCCGCGCTTCGGTTCTTTAAATCCGGGCAGGCGCGTCGCCGGCAATGGAATCCGTCGAATAAATAGTTTATTCGGCGTATTAATGCCATAGATGAATTTATTCACCAGCAGAAAATCGCCGATGAGCAGCGTGTCTTTCATCGAGCCGGTTGGAATGCGGTAAGATTGAATGACGAGCGCGCGAATGATCAATGCGGCAATGAGCGCGACGCCAATGGATTCTATAAATTCACGTGATTTTGATTTTTTGCTCATGATGATCCAGAAATTTTGATTTAGTAATTCCACTCAAGTTGTCGTAAACGATCCCGTGCCACCCGCAGCGACAGTTTTAAAACGAAGAAAACATAGACAAAAAATATCAGAAAAGCAATGATTAGCTGAAACAGAACAACACCAAAGATCACAATCGCCAATCCCACGGCGCCGACAACCAGCACGACAATGGAAAAAAGATAGACGCTCGCCGGATTGGCCATATAGCGAGGATCCGTCCAGTTAAAACGAGTTGTAAAAACCGAGACAACCAGACCGAGCGCGGCGCCGCACACAACCAGTCCCGCATGCAGCATCAACATAAAAAACAACCAGGCTGATGTTTCACTTTTTACCGCCGTGATAAAAACCGCCAAACCAGCGGTCGGTCCAACCAGCACAAGGACTCGTTTCAATTTGGCGGATAAAATCTGTTCGACTTTTAACGGTGATACCAATGTCCAGGCGAATGCCAACCGCTCCATGGGCAGGCTCTGCCGCGCCAATGTTGACGAGACGATCAGCGACAAAATTGTTACGGGGATATACGGCAGCAGAAATGCCAGAGTTTCCTCGGGATGGCCCGCATCGGCCGCCGTGAACAACGGCGCCAGCAGCAGCATGGCGAGCAATAAAAACGAACTTTGAAAAAAACGCGTATCGCGCCATATCAGCCGAAAATCTTTGTGCAGCAGGGCGCGCGTGACTGAGTGTCTTTTTACGGACATATGTTTTTTGGGCGCCCGGCGAGGCGCAGCATCGATATGGATTTCCACATCCTGCAAATGAATGCGCCACAAAAGAACCACAGCCACCAGCGCGGCGACAGTGCCAATCAACAAAAAAAGAAATGCCATTACGCTCATCCACTCCTGCTCATGCGCAAACCGGATGATTTTCACCAGCCAATCGGACGGCCAGACGATCAAAGTCACATTGCGCATTATGGCGGCAAAGGCTGTTGCTGTTTCGGGCTCAAAATCGGGCGTCATGGGATTGAGGCGCGAGAGGCGCAAAAGTTGAAATCCGGCCCAGACCGACAGGATGAAGAGGCCAAGCACAACCGTTGAGACGCGTCGCATTTTTTTTATTGAAAACAGACGCGCCAATGCAAAGGCGAGCAGCGCCGCGAGTGTGGTCGGAATAAAGATAAAAAAAAGAGAGCTGATGAGCATGAGCGCGTAAACAAGCGGTGACACGTGCAACGCCAACCCCATGGAGATTAATATCGGCAGCCCAACGGCGAAAAACATACCGGCATTATTGGCTGCAGCGTGGATAATTTTTTGCAAAAAGATATCACGCTGTTCTATGGGCAGCGCCTGCAGTAAAGACAAATCCGGTGCGAGAAAAAAGTGATGCATCACACCCGGCAAACCGGTCAGGATTAAAAACACCATCACGCCCAAAAGTGAGGTGGAGACGAATTGTTGCAAAAAATTGGCGCCCATATCCGGCATCAACAGCCAAGCGTCAAACATGTCCGAGGTTTGTACAATAATGAGCAGCGGTAAAACCGCCAGCGCCAGCATTGAGAACAGCGCCCGCTTTTTTCGCCACAGGCGGCCGTTGCGAAAATTCGCAAAAAGCGTTTGAAACAAAATGTTTAACAAGAGCCGTTGCATTACGAGCCCTGCAGAAAATCATCGATCTGCGATGTCCAGGCATCACCGGTCAATGTGAGGAAAATATCTTCGAGAGATGCCTGTTCGCCATGCTGTTGCCGCAATTCCGGCAGCGAGCCGACAGCGCATAACGTCCCCTTGTTGATGATCCCGACGCGATCGCACATGGTTTCCGCCACTTCGAGGATATGCGTCGTCATAAAAACGGTGGCGCCTTTATTGACAAGACCGCGCACAATCGTCTTTAGATTTCGCGCCGCTTTCGGATCAAGCGCCGCCGTCGGTTCATCGAGAAAAAGGATTTTCGGTTGATGCACAAGTGCGGCCACCAGCGCGACTTTTTTCTTCATGCCATTCGACAAGTCTTCGATCAAATCATCAGCACGTTCGTTTATTTCGAGAATCTCGAACAACTGCTGCTTGCGCTGTTGAGCGACATCCGGCGGCATCTGATAGACCTGGACAATAAAATCGATAAACTCGGCGGGCGTCAGTTTGTCGTACAGGTTGGGTTGTTCCGGCACATAACCGAACTGCTTTTTCGCCTCGATGGGATTGTCGTGCACATTGATACCATTCAGCACAACCGTCCCCGCGTCCGGTTTCAACAGTCCGGTCATCATTTTTATGGTGGTGGTTTTGCCGGCGCCGTTCGGGCCAAGAAAAATGAACAATTCGTTGCCGACAAACAGATCGAGACCATCGACGGCGAGGAGATTATCGTAGGATTTTTTTAAACCGGTCAAAGAAATCAAATTCTACCCCGAAATGACGATCAGGTGTTTCAACATTCGTTCGATTCATCGTTGACGCTAATTCGCGATTTCAAGAATCTAGTCAACTTTGAGGATGGCCAAAAACGCCTCCTGCGGCACCTCGACCCTGCCGAGCTGCTTCATGCGTTTTTTGCCCTCTTTTTGCTTTTCCAGCAATTTCCGCTTTCGGGTAATGTCACCGCCGTAGCACTTGGCTGTGACGTTTTTACGCATGGCATTGACAGTCTCGCGCGCAATCACCTTGCTTCCGATTGACGCCTGAATGGCCACCTGAAACATTTGCCGCGGAATGAGATCTTTTAATTTAGAGGCGACTTTGCGGCCCCATTCGTACGCCTTGTCGCGGTGCACGATGACGGAGAGCGCATCAACACGCTCGCCGTTGAGCAAAATATCCAGCTTGACGACCTCGCCGCGGCGAAATTCGAGAAACTCGTAATCAAATGAGGCATAGCCCTTGGTGATGGATTTGAGACGATCATAAAAATCGAATATTACCTCGGCCAGAGGAAATTGATAATGTAAATTGGCGCGGGTCTTGTCAATATATTCCGTGTTGAGGTAGACGCCGCGACGCTCACGCGCCAGCGTCATCACCGAGCCGACATATTCCGCCGGCGTTAAAATGCTGGAGGAGATAAACGGCTCCTCAACATAATCAATATCGCCAGGCTCCGGCAGATGCGCCGGATTATCAACTTTGAGCATGTCGCCCTTTTTCGTGTAGCAGAGAAATTCAACGTTCGGCACAGTCGTGACCAGATCGAGCTGATACTCGCGCTCCAGGCGTTCCTGGATGATCTCCATGTGCAGCAGGCCGAGAAAACCACATCGAAAACCAAAACCGAGCGCCAGGGACGATTCCGGTTCGTAAAACAACGCCGAATCGTTCAGCGCCAGCTTGTCGAGCGCGTTGCGCAAATCTTCGTAATTTTCCGCATCCGCCGGGAACAGACCGCTATATACCATGGGCTTGGCCTCACGATAACCGGGCAGCGGTTTTGACGCCGGATTGGCGGCCGACGTGATCGTATCACCCACTTTGGTATCTTTGACCTCCTTGGCGCCGGCAATAACATAACCGACATCGCCGGCCCGGAGCACATCTTTTTTAATTTGCTGAATGCGCATGGTGCCGACTTCTTGCGCTTCAAAGCGTTTGCCGGTGGACATAAATTTTATGATCTCGCCGGTATGAATCTCGCCCTCAAGTACGCGCACATACGCAATGGCGCCGCGGTACGAATTGAACATGGAATCGAAAATCAAAGCGCGGGGGGGCGCATTTTCATCGCCCTGTGGCGCCGGGACTCGTGCGACAACAGCTTCGAGAATGCCCTCAATGCCAATGCCGGCTTTGGCGCTGGCCAGCAGAATGTCCTCTTCGTCACAACCAATCACATCGATAATCTGGTGTTTGACATCTTCAATTTGCGCGCTCGGTAAATCAATTTTGTTGATCACCGGAAGGATTTCAAGATCGTGCTCCAGCGCCAAATAAAGATTGCTCATGGTCTGCGCTTCAATACCCTGCGCCGCATCGACAATGAGCAGTGCGCCCTCGCACGCCGCCAGACTGCGCGAGACCTCGTAAGTAAAATCGACGTGCCCCGGCGTATCTATCAAATTCAGCGTATAATTTTTTCCGTCCTTGGCTTTGTAATTCATCGTGATCGCGTGCATCTTGATGGTGATGCCGCGCTCGCGCTCGAGGTC